>WRCW01000247.1 GCA_009783755.1 Spirochaetaceae bacterium | reverse complement strand
TGTTTTAGAAATAACCAAAGCAAAACATTACATGTTACAGTATACACTATACCAGAGGCTGACTGTACAGGAAAAATGATCTCCTGATGATGAGCTTCCCGAAAGCTCGAAACATGTAGAGAATGAATGATGACTACCCACGAAAATAAAGGATAGTCCACAAGTGACATCGTGTTGGTTATTTTTTAAACAATTATGGAACACTTTCAGAATCTGTGAGGGCTTACTCACTGTTGACAGAAGACTGATGGTTGGAATGAGTAATCTTGTAATTTAGTATCCATGCTTCTGTAGAGTCAGGGACAATTTTTGAGAAAAAATGATACAATGACTAACTCCCAGTTGAAGGCCATTTTCAAAAAGCATTTTTCATGAATCAACAAGGGCTTGGAAAGAGTGAAGTATCAGATTTGCTACCATTCAAACATAGGCCTTACTTCTTTCTCTGATATGGTATTAATCAAGACCAGAGAGACTAACTCCTTACGGCTGGAACCGCATTTCATTTTTGCTGTCAATTCTGTGCCACCTACCATCAATAAGCTGCATGTCATCAAAAACAAACTCAAGTCTGTCACTAGCAAGGAACAGGGATGAACAAATTGTAGTAAATTTTATGTTTTTCTTAAAAAACTTTATTTTATGATTATAGTAGTACATGATAGTAACCTCAATGCTAAACATCCCATTGTGATAAAATATAAATTAAACTGAAATAACCCTCAATCACAAGTGAATTTTGTATTCAGTACACCATGTTTCAGCCTACCTCGCCAACTTCAAGTAATACTCAATCTACATGAAATACTTGGTAGGATATTAGTGACATAAAGCTCTGTAAAAATAAATGAGATTTCTTTTTTTACATAAAAGATAATGCACAATATTGTATGTCACTGATAAAATTTTGAAGTTGTATGTATTCCATCTGTTTTGAAGTTGTTTTTTTTTTTAAACAATTTATGGTTATTTTATGTAAAGTATTTGATTATGGTACATAATTATAATTTTTGAAGATTCTTTAGTCTTCTCTACATGGTTCTAAAGTTTAAAACCCAGAATCAACTCTTGACAAAGTAAAACATACCATAATCAAATACTTTGCAGAAAATAACTGTAAATTGGGGGGGGGGAATAGAATTTCAAACAGCTTGAATTCATACAACTTCATAATTAATAATATATGCTATTACACATTTTCCTTTACATAATCAGTGAATCTCTCTTCTTTTTTACAAAATATCAATTTGCTAATATCCTCACAAGCATATTGTTTATATTGTGTGCAATATGAAGATGGCCAGGTCAGTCAAAACATATCATAAGGAATATTAAATTATGAAAAGTTGTGATATACAGGTTACATCACTACAGTCTGTACATTAATGTTTTATACAATTAAGGACAAGAGTACAAAAAGTTCAATTACAACAGGATAAATTGTACAATATTAATATTTTCAGCATGTAAGGTTACTAATAAATATGTCATTGACTGCAGCACTCAAGAAAAAAATTTGGAAAAACACTGCATAAGAGAACGGAAGAGAAAAACTTGCAGGTCCTCCTGGCAACAAGCAATTCTGGTGCTGTAAAGCACACTAATGAGATTGTAGGTCACTGATGAGCAAAATGCGGCTCTTCTACTTCTGCAGTTGGCTTGCAATCCAACTTCAAAACGACTTGCAAGGAAAGAAAAAAATTATAAACCAAATGTATAACAATATAAAAGCATTCAAGAATATGCTTTGGTTATGGGAATTCCAATGATGTTTCAATAATATGGTGTGCATCTCAGAATGGAAAAGCCTATTCACACTAAGATATCTATGCATATAAGTCAGGTTTTTCAAAATGAATTTTACTCCCAATTCCAAGATTATAGACAATATCAGGCAACTTTCATATTTTTAACATCATTTGCTGTAAATATCAAAACAGTTCCACAAGAATTTCAATTGGTATTACTGAATTACAATGCGATAAAAGCCCAAAACATAAATTTCATTATGTTATACTTCCGACTTATCATATTGTAATACAAGGGTTGGATAAAAAGTAGTGGCAGCTCCTCTATAGTTTTGAAATGACTTAATTACCTGAGGTAAACACAGTTACATTCTTTCAATATAATCTACCCCCATGTGTACCACCTTCTGCCAAGTTTGTGGAAAGCGTCGTACACCATCAGCGCGTCCACTTCTGCTGCTGTCCAGCATTGACCGCCCTACAGCACGAATAATCACCTCTCTTGTGTTGTAACGTATCCCTCGCAGTGGTTCATTCATTTTGACGAAAAGATCATGATCGCATGGGCTCATATCGGGTGAGTATGATGGTTGTTCCAGTATCTCCCATCGCCAGCGGCGAAGTAGATCCGTAACAACGTTGGCAGTATGAGCCCTTGCATTGTCATGAAGGATGATGGGATTCATTGCCAACAAGTGCTGTTGCTTTCTCCTGAGTGCTGGATGAAGATGATTACGGAGGAAATTGCAGTAGTAGGCAGCGT
>WRCW01000246.1 GCA_009783755.1 Spirochaetaceae bacterium | reverse complement strand
TACAGTATTACAGGGCTACGCGCAGGATTTATAACTGCATCAGAAGATTTCATATATCACTTTACAAAAGTTCAGGATTCCAATGTTGTTTGTGTTTCAACGCTTTCCCAGGCAGCAGCGCTTACTGGAATCAAATATGCAGGAGAATGGCTTAATGAAAGAATTATATTTTCCAGAAATAAAAAAGAGAAATTTATAAATTTATTCAGGAAATCTGGCACAAAATTCAAAATGGTTTCTTTTGGTTCTTTTTTTATTTATCTTAATTATGATGATCACTCGATCAAAGCAAAAGATTTATGCTTTTTGATGATGGAAAAAGAGAATATTGTAACTCTTCCCGGAGAATATTTTGGTTCTTGTCAGGATTATGCAATAAGACTTGCATTGGGAAATCTTTTAGAAAATGAAATTGAGCCTGTGATTGAAAAACTGGCAAAAATCATGTAGAGTAGTAATTAAGATGGCAAAAGAATATAAATTGATTGATGCACTGCTTAAATTGAACCTGTTTTACTACTCGGAAAAAGAAGAATACTTTCTTGATAACGAAACCAAAGCCCCATTTTTTATTGATATAAATTCGATCAACTCTTTCCCGATTTTTAAGTCCTTTTTTCTAAATTCCCTTGTTTCTTTAGTAAAAAAAGTATCGGGCTATGGCGGAAATGAAGAACTTTTAATGGCTGCAGTTGGCCATTCAGGAATCCCTTTTACAGCGCTTGCTGCCAATAAACTTTCCCTTCCAATGATATACATAAGAGATTCCTCAAAAAAACATGGGAAAAAAAACATGATTGAAGGATCGGTAGAGGAGGGGGCATCAGCGCTGATATTTACAGAGACACTTTCATCAAAAGCTAAGATAGAAAATGCTGTGAGGGCTCTTGAGGAGAAAAAGTGCAACATAAAAGGGATCATCACGATTCTTGATATGCTTAATGTTTCAGAAATAATAATTAAAGGACGATCCGATGTATCGGACAATGATGATAAAACAATTTCTGTCCATTCTCTAATAAACTTGGCAAGTTTATTAGAATATGCGGAAAAGAAAAAACTGATAGATAAAAAAGTTGTAGAAATAATGACTAACTGGAATGTTCCAGATAAAACCACTTATGTGTCGAGCAAGGGTTCATACAAAGCATTGGACAATGCAAAAAAAGCTGCCAAAATCCTTCTTGATATAAAAGCCATAGCGCTTTCATTAAAAGAACCTTTTCGTTATGCATCAGGGATTTTAAGCCCTATCTATTGCGATAACAGGCTTCTTGTTTCAAATCCAAAAAAATGGAAAATCATAATCGATATAATGGAGCAGATAATTAAAACAGAAATAGGAATTGAAAATATAGAAGTCCTTGCCGGTACATCAACAGCGGGAATTCCCCATGCAGCGCTCCTGGCTGAAAGGCTTTGCCTGCCAATGATATATGTTAAATCAGAAAAAGGGGAAAATGGAAAAAGATCGAATATTGAAGGCTCTCTTTTTTATGGCAAAAAAGTTTTGGTTATAGAAGATCTTGTAAGCACAGGAAAGAGTTCCATAGAATCTGTAAAAATATTAAGGGAACATGGAGCTATAGTTGACAACTGTGTTGCTATTTTTACATATCAGATGGAATCTGCTGAAAAACTCTTTGCTGATGAAAAATGCAATCTATTTACTGCATCAAATTTTAAAACTCTTATTAAAACTGCAGTAACCAGAAAATATATTAAAAACGAAGAAGCTAAGAAAGCAGTAAATTGGAACAGCGATCCAACAAACTGGGGAAAGAAATATGGATATGAATAAATCCTGCAATCCAGAAAATGGACATGGTAATTTTGCAGATAAACTTAATTATTTAATTGATGAAAAAAAGAATCCATCCATAGTGGGGCTTGACCCGGCAATTGAAAATCTCCCTTCATGCATAATCGAAAAATATAAACTTTCTGTTAAATCCGATACTTCAACACCATTTCTTGAAAATATTTTGCATGCAGCAGCAGAAGCAGTGTTTGAATTTAATAAAAATATAATAGATGCGACATGCGATATTGTGCCTGCTGTCAAACTGCAAATAGCGTACTACGAGGAACTTGGCGCAGAAGGTATTATTGCTTTTAAGGAAACTGCTTCTTATGCAAAATCAAAAGGGCTTATTGTTCTAGGAGATGTAAAACGAAATGACATTGGAAATACCTGCAAAGCTTATTCAAATGCATATATCGGTAAAACGGAAATATTTGGGAAACAAATTGCTCTATTTGATCTAGATGCAGTAACTGTAAACAGCTATCTGGGTTTCGAAGGGGTAGCTCCATTTATAGATGACTGCGCCAAATATGGAAAAGGTATTTTTATTCTTGTTAAAACATCAAATCCAGGATCAGAAGATTTTCAAGGTCTTATGACTGAAAAAGGGAAAAATTATTTAGTAATGGGGCAGCTTGTTGCAAAGTGGGGAATAGAACTTATAGGTAAAAGCAAATACAGCAGTGTTGGCGCTGTTGTTGGGGCAACATAT
>WRCW01000245.1 GCA_009783755.1 Spirochaetaceae bacterium | reverse complement strand
GCAGAAGACACTCGCTTTCTGCATTGTAATATTAAAACCATTAACCTGATTCCAAATATTATGGCTTTCCAGCAAGCAAAAGAAGCAGGGTGCCATGAAGCTGTACTCCATAGAGGTGAGACAGTAACTGAGTGCAGTAAAAGCAATGTTCATATTATTAAAAACAAAATATTTATCACACATCCTGTGAATAATATGATCCTTCGTGGCATAGCTCGAAACCATCTTCTCATGGCTTGCAGTAATCTGGGGATTCCTGTAGAAGAACGGGCATTTACCCTTTCAGAACTGTTTGATGCAGATGAAGTGATTGTTTCTTGCTGCGGCACATTCGGACGTTCTGCTGACATAATCGATGGAAAAAAAGTTGGTGGAAAAGCTCCTGAGCTGTTAAAAAAAATACAAGATAAAGTGATGAAAGAATTTATCGATGCAACTGGTTATGAGCCTTTTTCTGGCAAATAAATCATCAATATTTATTCGTTGATCTCGCCAAGAAGGAGTTTGAGTTCCCTAATTTGTTCTACCATTTTGCTTCTGTCAAGATTTTGGAATTTTTTAGGAAGCATCTCCCTGCTTGTACATTCGATTACTGCAACAAGATTCTGAAGCTCTATCTCATGCGGATATGCAGGAGGGACAAAATCTCTTATTGTCTCTTCAAGATCTTCTTTTGTGATTATTATATGATTATTCATTGTCGCATTGAATTTTGCTCTTATGAGTATTGCCTCAATATCTGCACCTGATGATTCAAGTTTATATTTTTTTAAGAGATCGGATATCCCAACATTCTGTTGTACTTTTAGCTTTAATTTTCTGATAAGAGTTTCAAAAAGATCTTCCCGTTCTTCATTTGTATCAGGATAGAATAGGGCAAGATGTTCTTCTGCTCGTCCCTGTCTTTTTAAGTCTATTGGAAGAATGTCTGGCCGGCATGTTATCAAAAACCAGATTATTTTGCCTCTGTAATCTGTGTTTCCCATAAAAGAAGCAAGCTGGGCAAAAATTCTGTTACTGGTTCCTGAATCTCCTTCCTGATTTCTGTTTCCTAAAAATGCATCTGCTTCATCAATAAGAACTCCAACAGGAGCCATTGCTTTTAAAATATTAAGAACTTTTTCAAAATTAGCTTCGCTTACGCCCTGCCACTTTGATCTAAAGTTTTTAAGCTTTACTATTGGAACCCCAATCTCTCCTGCAAATGCAGTAACCATAAAAGATTTACCAGTACCTACAGGGCCGGAAATAAGATAACCCATTGGAAGAACATCAAGCCTTCCTTGTTTAATGGCTTTTGCAGCGCTCCTAAATCTCTTTTTAACGAATTCATGTCCTGAAACCATTGAAAGGTCATGCTCTGTCTCAATAAATTCTAGAAGTCCTAAAGCTTCATTCTCTATTATCTCTTTTTTACGGTACTTAAGATATTCAAGCGATATTGGCTTGTCTCCTTCAAAAGACTCAGCAACAAGCTGATTAAGATTTATAAGGTTAAGCCCACTTGTAATTTTTGCAACACGTTCTGTATTAAGCCTGTCTTCAAGAATCAAAGAGTTTTGCCTGTCTTTATAATTTAAAAAACTTGTTCGAACTTTTTCATCAGGAATAGGGATATTTATTTTTATTGTTGAAGGGGAGCGGACAAGCCTTGGGCTTAGATCCGAAAGATTCTCTGTAAGAAGAATTACGGAAATATCCCCTGTTGTAAAAATAGGATCCTGGCTCCACCTGTTAAGAGTTACAAGGCTATATTTATCCTCATCAGTCATTCTTGCAATATCGCAATTTGTAACAATAGCCTCTGCATAATCTATAATAAGAACGATTCTAGTATTTTTGGAAAGATTCATAAGAAAATATTTTTCAAGGTACTTAAATGCTTTTGTAGGATCTGATGATAAAAGTTCCTCGTAAGATATATCAGGATATACTGTTTCCAGTGTTTTAAGGTAAACTTTTTGCATATCCTGTGAAAGAAAATTAACACCGGATGACCTGTCAAAAAAAATGATTATATCCCTATTACCAAACAAAACATCAGAAATGAACTCCTGTATCCTTACGAAATCAAACATTTCTTCGTACGTCTGATTAGGAAGATAATCGCGTATATTTCCATTTAAAATGTAAAGATTAGCAGTTTTTGAACAATATTTTGTAGCAAGCTCTTTTGCCCATTCAGGAAGCAATTCAATAACTTCTGAATTTTTAACTATAAGTTGATCACCCATTTCCCCTCTCCAATAATAGATTATGACTAATACATTTTATAAGTCAAGATATTATTTAATTTCTGCGACATGGACGTCGCGTCCCATATAAACTATGGAACAAAGATAGACCTATACTTAAAGCTATGGGATATAGCTTCGCTTATCCAACGCTAGCCATGGATGGCGAAAAGCGCGTGCCTGCAGCAGGGCTGCAGGCACGGATGCCACGATCTTACACAAGATGGCGGAGAGCGTGGGGCAAATATTATATTTTAAATCTCAGACAGAAAAAGCTAATGCCCCTTTTTCGCAGATATTACAGCAGGGGTTAAAAGAGTATCT
>WRCW01000244.1 GCA_009783755.1 Spirochaetaceae bacterium | reverse complement strand
TTCTTTGTTTTGCGCATTCTGTCAACCAACAACTCGATAATTTCAATATCTTCCATAGGATTGATCACTTTTCTTAAAACCCACATTTTATTAAGCTCTTCATCTGTAAGGAGAAGCTCTTCTTTTCTTGTTCCTGATCTCTTGATATTAATAGCAGGATAAAGTCTTCTGTCTGCAATCTTTCTGTCAAGCTGCATTTCCATGTTGCCTGTGCCTTTAAATTCTTCGAAGATTACCTCATCCATTTTACTTCCTGTTTCAATTAGGGCTGTTGCAACAATTGTAAGGCTTCCGCCATTTTCAATATTTCTTGCTGCTCCGAAAAATCTTTTTGGTTTATGCAAAGCATTGGAGTCAACACCACCTGAAAGTATTTTTCCGGAAGTAGGAACTGTCTGGTTATATGCCCTTGCAAGCCTGGTTATGGAGTCAAGAAGTATTACAACATCTTTTTTATGCTCTACAAGTCTTTTTGCTTTTTCAATAACCATTTCTGCAACCTGAACATGCCTTGTTGCCTGCTCATCAAAAGTAGAAGATATAACCTCCCCTTTTACATTGCGCTTCATATCTGTAACTTCTTCTGGTCTTTCATCAATCAAAAGAACAATAAGATGGATCTCCGGATGATTCTCTGTAATGGCATTTGCTATTCTCTGAAGAATTATTGTTTTACCTGTTCTTGGAGGAGCAACAATCAAACCGCGCTGCCCTTTTCCGATTGGGCAAAAAAGGTTGATCATTCTTGTTGTAGGATCGCCTCCTACTGTCTCCATGTTTATCCTTTCATTAGGATAGAGCGGAGTAAGGTTATCAAAAGGGACTCTTGTCTGTGCGCTGGATGGGTCATCATAATTTACTTTCTCGACCCTAAGCATTGCAAAAAATCTTTCTCCTTCGCGGGGAGTTCTTATATGACCGGCAACAGTGTCGCCTGTTCTTAAATTAAAAAGTCTTATTTGAGAAGGAGATATATAAATATCATCTGATCCTGGTAAATAACTGTTTTGCGGGGATCTTAAAAAGCCGTAGCCATCGGGAAGTATTTCAAGAGAGCCATAAGCATGGATTATTCCATTTTTTGTTGTGTGCGCTTTAAGAATATTGAATATAAGTTCCTGTTTGCGCAGACTTCCTATATTATCATGCGTAGCGCCTGTCTGTATGGCAAATTCCCTAAGATCAGGAAGATTCATTCTTGTAAGATCGTTAATACTTAGCTTATTTTTTTCATCTCCTGTTTCGTTATCTGAATTTCCATTAGAAGATTTGTTTTTATTTGTAAGTTTGGTAAATATTGCGCTTGATATGTCTTCGGCAGATTGATCTTCCGAGACAACTATCTCTTCCTGTGCAGAAAACTGGGCAGGAGCTTGTGCAGGAGTTTGAACGGGAAGTGATTCCTCATTCTTTTCCTTTACTGCAACAATTTTTTTTACGATTTTTCTACTTTTTTCTTCTTCCAAAGGACTTCCTCCTTCTTTGATAAGTTCTACTTTGACTTTTCTTTTTTTAATATGTTTTATTGTGGAACCAAGGGCAGGCATAGGGGAAGCTTCGCTTCTTTCTCCACCAGAAAGCTGATCTTCACTTTTTTCTTCAAAATTCGACATGGAAAGGTCCGGTCTCCTCTATCTTTATATAAGATATTTAAAAATGCAAGGTTTGATACAAAACCGCAAGTTAACTATTTCATTATTTATTTTTTTGCAGGGTATTAAGTTTAAGAACTTTATATAACAGCTTTTCAATATTTAAACATTCTAACGAAATTAAATATAGTGTTCAAATATAGTACTGTCAACCCCCTCGTTATTTAATTCTTTGCAAACAATCAGCAGAGCTGTTTGTGCTGCTTTATCTCTTATCTCTTTTCTTGATCCTGAAAACAGAAACAGAAAAGTTTTTGCAATACCTTTTTTTACAGCAATCCAGACAGTCCCTACAGGTTTATTAACAGCGCCTCCATCTGGTCCTGCTATGCCTGATACAGAAACGCATATACCTGCTCCTGATTTTTCAAGCCCTTTTTCAGCCATATTGATTACAGTTTCTTTCGAAACAGCGCCATATTTTTCTATGATAGAAGCAGGAACTCCAAGTAGTTCTTTTGCTCTGTTATCATAAGTTATAAATCCGCCCCAAAAATATTCGGAACTTCCTGGTTTATCTGTAATAATTTTTGAGATCAAACCACCGGTACACGATTCCACGGCAACAAGTTTTGCGCCACTTTTTTTAAGCGCTTCTGATGCCATATCTGATATTGAAAGATCAATTGAAGAAGAATGAAAAAACATTAAATCTTTGGGCAAGGAAAAAATAAATTCCTTTATATTTTCTTCTTCTTTTGAAAAAAGTTCAAGAATCAAACCGTATTCATCGGTAATTATTTTATAATCAAGAGCATTTATTTTTTTTTGCTCACATATAGCTTTCAGGAACTCATGAGCAATAATAAAAAATCTAATCTTTTTACAAAAAAACATTAAAAAGTTTTTACTTTTTCTTTTAAAGATTCAACAGTGTCAGAAAAAATATCAACCTCAGAATCGCTTTTTATC
>WRCW01000243.1 GCA_009783755.1 Spirochaetaceae bacterium | reverse complement strand
TGTGTATGTAGCTGTATTTATGGTAGGAGTTGTAGGTCTTTTCCAGTTTGAAGTAAACACAGCAACTATTGCGGCTATTCTTACAATTGTTGGATATTCTCTTAATGACTCAATAGTAATTTTTGACAGAATAAGAGAAAATCAGGGACTTCTAAGAGAGAAAAATTTTAGCAGAATTGTTGATATAAGCGTTACGAAATCATTGGGAAGAACAATTATAACATCTTTTTCAACAATTATTGCTGTAGCTGCAATTTATATTTTTGCCTCAGGCATGATAAAAATATTTGCTTTAAACATTATAATCGGTATTATTGTCGGTACATACTCGTCTGTTTTTATTGCATCATCTGTGCTGATATTGTTGATGAATATGGCAAATAAAAGAGGAAAATTTTACGAGCCTGAAAAAAAATATGATGATAAAACCAAAGCTGGACAGGAAACTAATCAACTTCCTTCTGAAGAAGGGGAAGAAAATAAAGATAAACCGCAGGATGCACAGACTGCACAGGCTCCGCAATCAAACGTAAGGTGGCAGCCAAAGAGAAAAAAAAGAAGATAATTAGGTTTTAATAGATAAAAAGCTTTCTGCGAAATCAGAAAGCTTTTTTATTGAAGATGACCCATGTTTACTTGAAAATTGGCTCATCTTTATGTAATATTTTTATATCATTCAATAATCTTGTTTTAATATAAATAATTTTATATAGGGAGGGAGAATCATATGGAATTTTTTGAAAAAAAACTTAAAGATAGTGATCCTGAAATATGGTCAGCAATAGAGAAAGAGAAGGAGAGGCAGAATAAAAATCTTGAGTTGATTGCTTCGGAAAATAATGTCTCGCCAGCTGTTTTGGAAGCTGATGGTTCAGTTTTGACAAATAAATATGCAGAAGGATATTCCGGAAAAAGGTATTATGGTGGATGTGAATTTGTTGATGTAGCGGAAACTATTGCTATAGAAAGAATAAAAAAACTTTTTAATGCAAAGTTTGCAAATGTCCAGGCTCATTCAGGGTCTCAGGCTAACATGGCTGCATTTATGACTCTTGTTAATGTTGGCGACAAAGTTATGGGAATGAATTTAAGTCATGGAGGTCATCTTACCCATGGTCACCCTCTTAATTTTTCAGGTTCACTTTACAATATTGTTTCTTATCAGGTTTCTCCAAAAACTTTTCAAATTGATTATGATGAGTTGAGAGAAATTGCTCTTAGGGAAAAACCCAAGATGATCATTGCCGGTGCGAGCGCTTATCCACGGTTTTTAGATTTTGAAAAATTCAGGAAAATATGTGATGAGGCAGGGGCTTCCCTTATGGTTGATATAGCTCATATCGGTGGGCAGGTTGCAACAGGGCTTCATCCTTCTCCGCTTCCGTTTGCAGATGTTGTAACTGGAACAACACATAAAACACTGCGCGGACCCAGAGGCGGATATCTGCTCACAAATAACGAAGAAATTGCAAAAAAAATTAATAAAGATATTTTCCCTGGTATTCAGGGTGGTCCCTTGATGCATATTATTGCTGCAAAAGCAGTTGCTTTTGGAGAATGTCTTAAAAGCGAATATAAAACTTATATGCAAAATGTTAATGAAAATGCAAAAGTACTTGCAGCAGAACTTGTTAATAAGGGAGTTTTTATTGTATCAGGAGGAACAGATAATCATTTGATGCTTCTTGATGTATCAAAAAATAATCTTACAGGAAAAGCTGTTGAAGTAGCGCTGGATAAAGCAGGGATAAGTGCAAATAAAAATACAATACCTTTTGATACTCAAAAACCAATGGTTACAAGCGGAATAAGAATAGGAACGCCATCTGTTACAACCAGAGGAATGGGTAAAAATGAAATGAAAATGATCGCTGATTTCATTAAAAGAGTTATTGATAATGTAGATAACGAAAGCGCTCTTGCTTCCATAAGGGATGAGGTTTACAGTTTAACTGCAAAATATCCAATGTATAAATAATTTTAAATTCTTTAGTAAAATTCAAAGGCCACCTAAACAGGTGGTCTTTTTTTATAAATAATGAGTTGCGAATACTCTTTCGAGCGGGCAATTTCTTATAAGGTTGTAATAATAGGTAAACTTTTTATCTGAAGAATATTTTAAAAAACATTTCCTTTTTTATTTTGTTTGTAAAGAAAAATATGATCATACACATTATGTATACAAATATAAATCTTCCCAGATAGATTGGTAAAGCAGCTCCACCTATAGAGATCATAAGCATATTATCTTCAATAACAGCATGGCAGGTTGAAACAAAGTTTAATGAATAGAAAAATTCTTTTTTCTCAATTTTTCCTGTTTTTGCTTCTTTTATGAAAAATCCTATTGCATATGAATATCCAATAATAACTCCAATTATTGTTATTGGTGTTGAATCTTTTCCTATTCCTATAAGTTTCAGGAAAGGACTTAAAAGTTTTATAATGATATTCATAGCTCCGGATTTTTCAAGAATTTTTATTATTGTATAAAGAAGAAAGACAATTACTACAACAGTTAAATAAATTTTAATTTCACCGAGAGCCCAACCCCATAAAGATTTTTTTATATTACTTACATTAGCCAAAAGAATCTGAGGAGGTGTATTGTAAAGATTAAAAAAAGAAAAAATAAAAT
>WRCW01000242.1 GCA_009783755.1 Spirochaetaceae bacterium | reverse complement strand
TTCTTGCAATAATTACTGTATCATTCTTGTTTTTAACATAAAAAACAGCAAAAAAAGCATCCTTATTTTCCAGGTTAAAGATATTTTCTATTACAGCAGCAAGTCCCTGGATATGGTCTTCTATTTCCATGTAACTTATCATGATATCATGTCCATTTATATTTCTGTAAACAACCTTATTTAGAATTCCATAAAATATATTCATCTGATCGTCTTCTTTTATATTTTTTAAAAAGTATTTTACAAGGGTTATTTTCGCTCCCTGTTCTATTAAATGGGAAGCGCAGGTAAAATCAAGCGCTGTTGTGCTTTCATGTGTGAAATTTCCTGTGTCTGCAAAAATACCAGATAACGCAACTGTAGCTTCATCCGAAGTTAATTTAATATTTTTTTCAATGATCATAGAATATAAGTGTGTTGCGCTTGAACCGCATTGCATACAATTTATGGCAGCTCCTGAAATATCATCAAAATCAGATTTATGGTGGTCAAAAACAGTGATAGTTCCAGTTGCTTTTTTTATTAAATTTGAAAATTCTTTAACACGCTGGTTTGATCTTGTATCAACGACTATAATATTTTCAATTGATTCTTTCTCAACATCTTTTATAGTCAGAAAATCAAGGCTTTTTTTCATCATATTATATAAATTTTTTGCTGCTGGGTGGATAAGATTGCTCATGATTGGCTTGTAATCAAAAAATAACTTATCTGCAAGTAACATAGAGGCAATGCAGTCCATATCCATATTAGTATGACCAATTATAATATTCATATTTAACCTCATAAATAATTGATAGTTATTGAATTACATTATATTATAGCAGATAATATTTAATTATAAGACAAAAAAAGGAATGATATGACAGAACCCGGAAGCAGGGAAAGATATTATCTTACAAGACTATCAAATAGTATTGAACCGATTATAAGAATAGGGAAAAGCGGGCTTACTGAAAATATTTTAACTGCTATAGATGAACTTTTAACGAGCAAAGAGCTTATAAAAATAAAATTTATTGATTTTAAAGATGAAAAATTGCAAGTTGCGCAGGAAATAGCGCTTAAAACAAATAGCTTTTTCGTTAGAGTAATAGGAAATGTTGCAATTTTTTACAGGATGTCACCTGTTCCGGAAAATAGAAAAATAGATCTTAAAAACAGATAAGAAACAAATAAGAGCTTTCCTTAATTTTTTTACAAAAAGCAAATGACATATTATCTTCCTCATCCAAAATGCAGTTGACTGTAAATTAGACGAAGAGGTTGAAGAAAACCAATATTCTCTACACTTGTTTTTCGTACTCCTGGACATCTGTGCTTTTATATTCAAGTAATATTCCAGCTTCTTTAAAAAGCAGTTCAGAATCTGTTGCTGTCTGATATCTTTTTTCACAAACAACTCTTACGATCCCGCAGTTGATAATAAGCATTGCGCAGGTTATGCAAGGGGTCATTCTGCAATATATTGTAGCTCCTTCAATAGGTATACCGAATTTTGCAGCCTGGCATATTGCATTTTGCTCTGCATGTACAGTTCTTACACAATGTTGTGTGACTGATCCATCTTCATGAATTGTTTTTTTGAATTTATGCCCCACTTCATCGCAGTGGGGCAGGCCGGAAGGGGAGCCTACATAGCCTGTAACAAGAATTCTCTTATCTTTGGCTATGATACATCCGCTCCTTCCTCTGTCGCATGTGGCGCGTTTAGAAATAGCATCTGCTGCTTCCAGAAAGTAGTCATCCCATGATGGTCTTTTGTATTCCTGCGCCATAAAAATTATTTCCCCTTTTCAAGTTTCAAAGTAATTGTTGGGCTATTGCATACTTCATCTGGTCCAAAATATTGTATTGCCCCTGGATAGATATAAGATGTTTTTTTGGCCCACTCATCTCTGCTTTTTATAAAAGTTTTAAATGGAACTCCATCAAGCTCAACAAGAGCTTTCTTTATAACAGGTTTCATTTTACCTTTTCTCTCTTCAATAGTCATAAGAAGCGAAATCGGAACACCACCAGGTATCCATTGTGAAACAGGTTTTGATAATCCTGTTATTGATGTCATATACCCTGTTAATCCTGCTGAAATAAGGAGTGTTGCGCAAAAACCAAGTGAGTAGCAGTAATCTGCATCAAAGTTGGAAGGGAATGCGCATCTT
Organism: Spirochaetaceae bacterium; assembly: GCA_009783755.1. Lineage (GTDB taxonomy): Bacteria > Spirochaetota > Spirochaetia > CADAEX01 > CADAEX01 > WQTU01. The sequence goes on along the minus strand of WRCW01000242.1, from coordinate 497 downwards.
CCTTCATAGCCAAAGAAATGGCTCTGGTTGCTGAATTTTCCTTTATATTCTCCACTATCTTTAAGTTGTTTAAGTTTTTTCTCAACCATGGTTACAACTAATTTTTCTGTTTCGATTTTTGAAACCTGAACATTTCCGTGTGGATCTCTGTCCATGAGGAGCTGTTCCTGTATGATTTTTGGAAGGCTTGAGAAAACTTTTGATGCTGTTTGTGAAAGATTTTTTATAAGCCATTCTGATTGTTTTTCAAATTCCTTAAGGGAAGAGAAGTGCTGTTCGTTATCTCCCAAAAGTTTATTGATTTCTTTTATGAGAGCTCCAATTTCAGGAACAAATTCAATTAAGCCTTCTGGTATCAAAACAACTCCATAATTTTCTTTATTATTGCCTCTTTCCATTATGATTTTTGCAACATCGTTTATGATGCTTTCAAGAGACTGATTTTTATTTTTAACTTCTTCTGAAATTATTGCGCAGTTAGGCTGTGTCTGAAGCGC
>WRCW01000241.1 GCA_009783755.1 Spirochaetaceae bacterium | reverse complement strand
TCAAGACGAAAAGATAATTCCCTCCGTTTTTTTGCAGTTGATTTTGCAGAAAGAAAAAGAACTTCAGCAGTAAATATTAAATATAAAAGAGAAGACAGGTGGGCTAACTACATAAAAAGTGTTCTCTATTCCATGGAAAATGGCGGCCTTTCATTTAAAGGACTTGATATTACTGTTACAGGCAATATTCCGCAGGCAATAGGGCTTGCATCATCATCTGCAATGGAGTCTGCCATTGTTCTTGCTTTATCAAAATTATATAACCTTAATCTTCCAAAAGAAGAAGTTATAAAAATCATATATAATGGCGAAGAAAAATTCTTAAATTCATGCAAAGCTCCTTCAGGAATTTATTCCTCGCTTTTTGGAAAAAGAGATAATCTTTTATTCATAGACCTCCGTTATGCTACTGTAGACCATCTCCCATTTAATTTAAAAGATACATCTTTTGTTATTACCTTATCCAATGTTCCGTCAATACAGATCGAAAAGGAAATCGAAGACAGACGCAAAGATATCAATAAATGTGTTGAGAGATTAAATGCGATAAAACATGGAAGTTCTCTCCGTGATTACAACAAGAATGATCTTTCGACAGGAATAGGGGCAGTTCCGGAGCAGACAAGAAGAAGATGTATCCATGTTATAGATGAAATTTCAAGAACAGAAGATGCAAAAGCTGCTATTAAAAAGTATGATATGGCAGCGCTTGGAAGGCTCATGAACAGATCTCATGAAAGCCTTAGGGATAATTTTGAAGTTTCATGTCCAGAAATAGACTGGCTTGTTAAGCGCGCACAGGAAGTAGAAGGTGTTTATGGTTCCAAAATTACGGGCACAGGATTTGGGGGATGCACATTAACTCTGCTTAAAAACTCAGCGATAGACCGCTACCGTGAACGACTTGATGAATATGAAAAAATATTTGGATTTAATGCAGATATGATAAGCTGCAATATATCATCCGGCGCAAAAGTTATTTATCCGGGAAAGTGAATTTGTTATGAAAATTCTTCTTACAAATGATGATGGAATTGAAAGTCCTGGTCTAAAAGCGCTGGAAGAAAAACTTTCAAATTTTCATGATGTTATGGTTATTGCGCCCTCAGAAGAGAGAAGCGGGGCTTCAAACGCCATTACACTCCATAAAAACATAAAAATAAAAAAAATTGATAAAAATCACTATAGCTGCAGCGGAACTCCTGCAGATTGTGTTCATAGAACTTTACACAGAGTAATTGATGGATTTGTCCCAGATATTGTTGTATCAGGAATAAATATTGGGCCAAATCTTGGAACAGATATCATCTATTCAGGTACTGCAGCTGCAGCAAGGCAAGCAGCAATTATGGGAGTACCTGGAGTTGCTGTCTCTGTATCAGCATTCACAGAGCCTTTTTATTTTGAAAATGCAGCAATTTTTATAGCAGACAATATAATGCGGTTTTTTGAAAACTGGACATCAGACCATTTTATAAATATAAATGTTCCGAGCATTAGTGCAAAAAATTTTGAAATTATGATAACCAGACCATCAAAAAGGTATTATAATGAAGAATTAAGTCATATTTTAGAACCTGATGAAAGCTTAAATGTCTCGTTCAACCTTATCAATGTATTGCATGATAATAAAAACGATACAGATTGCTATGCATTGGAAAATAATATGATTTCTGTTTCCCCTGTTTATTTACAGCCTTTTTCCGAGGAAAAAATAAGGCTAAAATATAAAAAAAATTTTAAAAGGAAAAAATAACCAATGGTAGATAGTAGCTTTGAAAAAGCAGTAAAATTTTATACAGAAAAAAGGTATGAATTAGCTCTTAAAGAACTACTCAAATCAGATAGTAACCTCAAAGATAATCCTGATCTCTCTTATTATCTGGGTCTTTGCTATACAAAGCTTAAACAATTTGATGAAGCGATAATTTTTCTTGAGCAAGCTATAACCTCGCAAACAAATGTGCTCTATATTTATCAGTGCAGAATGATCCTTTCTTATATTTATGCTGTAACAGAGCAGTTTAAGCTGGCAGAATATGAGCTAAAAAGGCTTATTGAAGATGGTTATGAATCTGTACAGGTTTATTGTTCATGCGGATATGTACAATATCAGCAGGGGCGTATTGAAAAAGCAATGGAATTCTTCGAAAAAGCGCTTAATATTGATGGCGAACATCCTACAACACTTAATTCAGTAGGGTATATTCTTGCTGATGAAGAGCTGGACCTGGATACAGCTATACAATATTGTGCTAAAGCTGTTGAAAAAGTGCCAGATTATTACCCTTTTCTTGATTCTTTGGGATGGGCGCTCTTTAAAGCTGGAAAAAGCGATGAAGCGCTTGAATATCTTAGAAGCGCTTTTGATCTATCAAAAGGGAATAAAGTCATTGCAAGGCACTTAAAAGAAGCTATAGATTCAAGAAAATGATATTTTTAGCCGATAATGATCTCGTAAGGGAGAAAAATTATGGTTGAAAATATTAAAGACACTTCACTTACTGATTTCTCAATACAACATCCTTCCAAGGTGCAAAAAGCGCAAAGTCAGGATTCTATGATAGATCATAAGGATTTAAAAGGGATCCTTTTTCTTGGCGTAAAAGGCGATATTGATATAGTAAGTGATGACAGCAGTAAATTAGATTTGTTAGTATAG
>WRCW01000240.1 GCA_009783755.1 Spirochaetaceae bacterium | reverse complement strand
TCCAGAGTTCTGCTGAAGTTTAGCAAGTTTTCGAATTTGATTGATGATCTGTATTTGATTCGACACTCTTGATTTAACAATCTTTGGGCTAAAAGGTTTATGTATGTAATCTACAGCTCCTATAGCCAGCCCTTTTTCCTCATCTTCAACACTTACAAGCCCTGTGATGAAAATAACAGGAATATTCTGTGTTTGTTCAGATGCTTTTAATACCTTAATCACATCAAACCCGTTCATTTCCGGCATGATGATATCCAGCAAAATTAAGTCTGGTAAATATTTGCTGGCCATTTCAATAGCAGAGGAACCGCTTTTTGTCATAAAAACAGTATATTCCTGACTTAATATATTGATCAGGACCTCAAGATTTGACTTTTCATCGTCAACAATTAGTATAGTATTTTTTTCGATATTATCCATAATAGTCACGCGTCAGTATATCCTAGTTCCAAAGAACAATCAATTTTATTTTGAGTTTTGTATAGACACTAATAGATTTAACATCCCAATACCTTCTTGTCTTCCCGATATAAGTTCCCATCTTCCCGATATAAGTTCCCGTCTCCCCGATATAAGTTCCCGTCTTCCCGACGAAAGTCGGGATCAACCTTGGCTCTACAGGGACAGCCACCATCATTTGCTTGAAAAAACACCATTATAATATTAGTATAGTTTCAATATGTCTGATCCAAAAAACAGATATCTTAAAGTATCTGAGCTCACTACCCTTATAAAAGAGACACTGGAATCTCAATTTTATTCAATCTATGTAGAAGGAGAGATTTCTAATTTCAAAGCTGCAAGCTCCGGCCACTATTATTTTAGCCTGAAAGATGGAAATGCTATGATCTCTGCAGTTTTTTTTAAGAATGCTGCTAAAAATCTCACATTTGCCCCATCTGATGGTCAGCTTGTAAGGGTTACAGGAGATGTATCTGTTTATCCGCAAAGAGGAAGCTACCAAATAATATGCCACTCAATCGAAAAGGCAGGAGAGGGTGAAATTCTTGCAGAGCTTGAAAAAAGAAAAAAAAGGCTCGCTGCAGAAGGGCTTTTTGATGAAAGCCACAAGAAAAAACTGCCATCAATACCAAGAAAAATAGCAGTAGTAACCTCACCTACAGGAGCTGCAATAAAAGATATTTTAAAAGTTTTAAAAAGAAGAAATAATAAAATCAATATTATTATACTCCCTACTCTCGTACAAGGTAATGAGGCTGCACCGATGATTGCCAGCCAAATAAAGCGCGTAAATATGTTTGAATTGGCAGATGTTATTATTGTTGGCAGAGGTGGTGGCTCGCTTGAAGATCTTTTGCCATTCTCTTCCGAAGAGGTTGTGAGAGCAATATATGATTCTGAAATACCTGTTATATCAGCAGTTGGTCATGAAACTGATGTCTCTCTGTCAGATTTTGTTGCAGACTTAAGAGCCCCCACCCCTTCAGCTGCAGCAGAAATAGTATCTATGGAATCATCCAGGATCGAAGAAGAAATTATAGAACTTGCAGATTCATTAAAAGATTCAATTAACCGTAAACTCGAAATGCTTTCTTTAAGATTGGATAATGTATCAGCACAGGAGCTTGAGAGAGTTTTAAGGAAAAATTTAAACCAATTTTCCCAATGGCTTGATGATGTCAGGTATGATATTCAAAAAATCATAAATGACAAACTTAAATTAACAAAACTGCACCTTGATCTTTTGATAAGTAATATTAATGCAACCTCTCCTCTTGAGATATTAAAAAAAGGATATGCAGCTGTTTTTAATAATGATAATGGAAAACAAATAAAATCTGCACTTGAAACAAAAGAAGGAAAAGATATTTCTTTAAGATTTCTAAATGATACTCTTACAGCTAAGGTAGTATTAGCGACAGGGACACCTGCGTGTGGCTTTCCTTGCACCGCAGGTGGGCAGTGTCCATCGGGGACACTGCCAAGCGATATAGCGCAAGCCAAGGACTGCGGCATGGACGCCGCGTCCCGCCCCGCGACAGGATGTCGCGATAAAGGGTGGGGCGGCGACCAGCGCGGGACAACAGCAAGGCCTAAAAAGGAGAATGAATAAATGAAAAGTTTTGAAGAAAAGTTAAGCAGGCTTGAAACAATAAGCGAAGAGATGAAAGATGAAGAACTTCCTATCGATAAATCAATGCAGATGTTCGAAGAAGGAATAAAAATAGCAAAAACTCTTCAAAAAGAACTTGATAAAATGGAAAGAAGAGTTGAAGTACTTGTAAATCAGCCTGATACGCCGGATGAACGTCCTGTTTTTGAACTTTTTCCTGAACTTGACAAGTAACGTCCCTGCAGCTTCCAAGACTACCTTCTATATTTTTCAGGAAGAATAACCATATCTCCAACCATTATATTTTTTTCCTGAAAATAACCTTTGTTAACTTCAAGCGCATATCTCACATAATTTTTTGAAACTATTGATTCAAGAGAAAGAGGCGTCATATCTCTTATCTCTTTTATAACACCATCGGAACTTATAAATGCTATGGAAAGAGGAATATAGGTATTTTGCATCCAGAAAGAGAGTATCCTATCGTTTTCAAAAACAAAAAGCATTCCACTATCTTTATCAAGAGTTTTTCTATGCATAAGCCCCATGCTTCTTTGTTTTTCTGTTTCTGCGATTTCAATATTAAGTCTATTTTCATT
>WRCW01000239.1 GCA_009783755.1 Spirochaetaceae bacterium | reverse complement strand
TATTTTTATATTTTTGAAATCAAGAGCAGTAAATATATTTTTTGCTCCCTCAGCAAGTTCTTCCAGCAATTCAATCGTATAGACTTCGCATCCCAGATAAGAGAGAATAGCAGCCTGATACCCCGAACCTGTTCCTATTTCAAGAATTTTCATTTTGGGAACAGGTTCGAGCTGCTCAGTCATAAATGCAACAATATAAGGTTGTGAAATAGTCTGCCCTAACCCAATAGACAAAGGGCAATCATTGTAAGCAAAGTTCTGCATATTTTTTGGAACAAAAAGATGCCGCTCTACATTACGCATGGCATCTAAAACAGCTTTTGATTTTACATCTCTTGTTTCTAGCTGATATTCAACCATGTTGTTGCGAAGTTTTTCAAAATCTTTAAGCATAGATATTTTCCGATAACTTAAAAAATATTATTTGATATAAGTTACCTTTTTCATATCAACTTCATGCGGAGCTTTCCCGCTTTTTGCTTTCCCTACCAAAACCGCGATTCCAAATCCATACCCATCAGGGAATTGCATCTGTTTTTTAAACTCTTCACCACGTGAGCCAGTCAAAGGGATGTTCGCCATACCACATATAACACTTCCAAGTCCCATAGAATGAGCAGCAAGCGCGATATTTTGACTTAATATGCCACAATCCATTGAAGCGTAATTCGAGCCGTCTGATGCTATCATAAACATACATGGTGCATTGTAAAAAACCTTTCCGCCTCGCGACATTATTCTTTCATAACCTGTCTTATCTTGTGCAGCAGCAAGGATCTTCATTCCCTCGGCGTCAAGCTCTTCTATCAAAGCTTTATCAGTGACCACTATGATATGCCAGGGTTGGCGGTTTACAGCACTGGGTGCTGCAAGTGCAGCTTCTATAATTGTCTTTATCTGCTCTCCGGTGAGAGGAGTGTCGGTAAAATCGCGGCATGAATAACGCCCGGCAATAGTCTTCAAGGTTTCATTCATAAAAATGTCCTCCATTTTTTGTTTGGTATATTAGCATTATACCATATTTCAAAAAAAAAGTATAAAGAACAATAGCTCTGTATTTTTCAAAATATTATTATAATTATCTACTCTTGTTACTCTATAGGACTGCTTGCTTTGTTGACAAACAACAAAATATTTATAGAATCTTCTTTATATATGGAAGAGTCTGTTTTTATTGTAACCCAGGGATCCCGCTATGGGAAAAAAATCACTGATAAATTTTTGCTAAATAACTATAAAGTAATAAAAACTGTAACTGAGCAGGAAAAAGAAATTTCCGAAACCATCACTTCTGAAACTAAAAGTATGCTTACAGAGCTTAACTGGAACTACAGATCTCCATTCTCTTCCAAAAATATTACTCTTAGTCTTAAAAATTACTCTGATATAAAGAATGTTATTATCGTATATTCCATACCTGAGGAAGATATTCCAATCTACAAACAAAGCCAGATAGAAATACAAAAAGTGATTGATTTATACATTAAAAGCCAGATTTCTATCACATGTGAATTTTTAAACGAGTTTTCAAAAAATAATAAAACTGCCAATCTTTTCCTTATTTTGGAAAATTCAAATTCAAATAATCCATTTAAAGAGTTTTTTAAGAATTTTATAGACACTGTTCTGACAGATGACTCCATATCTGTAAATATAAATGCATTTGAGATAGGAAAAGAGAGTCCTGAATCATTTGCAGACTATGCTTTTTCAATAATACAGGATAAGAAAAAAACAAAAGGAAAATGGTTTAAACAATTCCGTTACACACTTTTTTAGGCGAAGCTGTCCCAAATAAATTTATGGAATGAGAGGTATTTTTTTCAATAACCCTTTGGGATTACCACAAATAAACTTACAGTAGCTTGAATTCCTTTCAACAATGCAATTTTAGATAAAATCTTCGAGGTAATCCCGCAGGTTTAACTTTTGTTTCCAAGAGCCATACAGGGCAGATATTTTGTAAATTTACCAATAACTTTATCAGTATGTTTCATATCATCCAACAAATCAATTGACTTATAACCAGTAATTCTATATTGTTTTTTTATGAAAATATGGATCAAATATCTTATAGGCCTTATTCTTGGTCTTGTGGCAGGAATCATTTTTTCAAATAATTCCGCCGCTGCCTTAAAGGTAGTAAAACCCTTCGTCGATGTTTTTATAAATATTGGACGATATAGTTTTTATCCGCTTGTGTTTTTTTCTTTGACAATCGGAGTACATGAACTTCTTCTAAATAAAAGATTTTTTCAGGTATATAAAAATGCCATACTGGTTATGATTGTCACAGTGTTTTTCTCAACAATACTGGGAGCACTAATAACACTGGTTTTTTCACCGGAGAGGATCCCGGTTATTCTTGAAAGAAAAACAATTGAAACACTCCCCTCTTTTTACTCACAACTTCTTGAGATATTTCCTAAAAATCTTTTTAGTATTTTTTCAGATAGTGGCAATTTTATAATTCCTACTGTATTTCTTGCTTTGCTTCTTGGAATCAATCTTGGTTTTGATAAAACAATAACAAAACCTGTTGTAACTCTTTTTGATTCATTTAACCGCATAATATACAACGTCAATGGTCTTATAATGGAAGTCATGGCTCCTGTCATGGGATTCTTTTCAGCATATCTGTTTTTTTCAATATCTTCTGTTACACAGATAGCTCTCTACAGGCAGCTTTT
>WRCW01000238.1 GCA_009783755.1 Spirochaetaceae bacterium | reverse complement strand
TGATTCAAAAACTGTTGATCGCGAACGGACGATCTTTCATGATAAAAAAGCAGAGAAGCGAAATGAAAATGCGCTGCTGCTCCAGATAATTAAGAATCCAAGTGCCAATACAGTCAGCGTTATAGATGGTATTATGAAACGTATTCCTAAAATCGAACAAAACTCGGGAAACAGGGTACACCTTAATGTTATCAGGGAAGATGCTGGATTCATACGGGACTCTGTAAATGATACTTTAGGAAACCTCATCATGGGTATTGTTCTTACTGCCCTTGTTCTAATGGTGTTTCTCCATGACTGGCGCTCCACTATAATCATCTCTGTTGCAATGCCCTTATCGATTATATCTACCTTCCTTGTAATGCAATATCTTGGCATCAGTATAAATGTGCTTTCACTCATGGGGCTTTCATGTGCTGTTGGTACCCTGGTAGCAAGCTCTGTAATAGTGCTTGAAAATATTTTCCGGCACAGGGCAAGCGGCATGTCCGCTGCTGAAGCTGCTTCCATTGGAACCAGAGAAGTTCTAATAGCAGTCATTGGCGCAACTGCAACCAACGTAGCAGTCTTTGTTCCGCTTGGAGGAATGGAAGGACCAATGGGAAAAATACTAAGCTCCTTTGCTTTTACAGTTGCTATTTCAACAGTTTTTTCTCTTATTGTTTCAGTAACAGTTACCCCGCTGCTTGCATCACGCCTTTTATCCGCAAAAATAAAACAGCCCGGACAACTTGGACAAAAACTGGATGCATTATTTAAAAAACTTGAAGAGTTATATGGAAAATCAATAGCCTTTTTTGTTGCACAAAAAAAACGCTCCATTGCGTTTATTGCAGCAGTCTTTATTGCTTTTGTTTTAAGCATCATGGGATTTTCTTTGATTGAAATGGAAATGGTTCCAAAAAGCGATGGCGGCAGAATACAGGTAAGCGTGGAACTGCCTCAGGGAAGCAGTCTTGATATGACAGCCTTGTTGCTCGTGGAAATCGAAAAACGGCTTGCAGCTTACAGCGAAGTAAAGAGTATCCTTACGACTCTTGGAAACGCTGGCTCCCTGAACAGGGATGTAAGTGTTGCCCTGATGGAAATATCCCTTGTTCCAAAAAAACAGCGTCGCATAAGCAATGATGGTATGGCTGCAGCCATGACAAGAACTCTTTCAAATATTCCTGGCGCTGTTATTAAAGTATCTGCTCCATCGGAAATAGTTATTGCAGAAGGCGCGCCAATAGATCTTTACCTTAAAGGAACAGATAGCGCAATCCTGTCAGACCTTGGAAACAAGCTAAGAAACAGGATTGCAACAGTCCCCGGCATTTCCAATGCAGCAATAAACACTAAAGCCGGAAAACAAGAACTTGTTTTTGAACCAAATCGCAAACAGATTTTACAGGATGGCCTTACAGTACAAACAGTAGCTATGAGTCTCCGTTTTGCAATCGATGGAGTTGTCAGCACCACTTACAGGGAAGGAGGCGCAGAATACGACATAAGGGTAAAAATGAGTAACAATAGTTTGCAGGATATTCAGGATATAAGAAATATTCCAATTGTTACTAATTCAGGAATTTTCCCGTTGTCCAGATATGCAGATGTCTATTTTGAAAATGGCTATAACATGATCATGAGGGTCGACAAACTTCAGGCCATTGAATTTACCGCAGATATCCTGCCTGGTTATACACAGAGCGGAGTACTTTCCGAAGTAATGAAAGCAACAGAAGAAATCGATTTACCGGCTGGCTACACAATAAGTCAGGCAGGACTTTCGGATTCAATGTCTGAATCTGTGGTGAGCATGGGTATTGTGTTTATCACTGCCATACTTTTGATGTACATACTCCTTGCTATACTTCTGGAAAACGCAGTCCAGCCGTTGTATATCCTTACATCAGTTCCCCTTTCCATTATTGGTGTTACAGCAGCATGCCTCCTGACCAATACAGTACTTAATACTATCGCAATGATAGGTATTGTCATGCTGATCGGTATTGTAACAAATAATTCAATATTGCTGTTGGACCACTACAACCGGCTCAAACAGAATGGAATGAATATGCAGGATGCATTGATCCATGCCTGCCCTGCAAAATTAAAAGCAATTGTTATGAGTAATATTGCAGTCATTATGGGAATTATTCCAATGGCATTGGGTATAGGCGCTTCCCTCGCTGAAATGAGGCAACCCATGGGTGTTGTTATATTCGGAGGCATCATCTCTTCAATGATCATGACTCTCTGGCTTATCCCCTGTCTTGAGGTTGTTCTGAATAAAAAAAATAAAGGAGAATCCAAATGAAAAAAACTTTGTTGTATATAATCTTTATTAGTGTTATGTTTTTACCGGCAGTAATTGTATCTGCCAAAGAGTATGATTTAGCAACTTATCTTGCTATGGTGGAACAGAACAATCCAGATCTGTTAATGATGTTTAAGGATATAGAATTGACAAAAACTGATGTTGCACTTTCAAGATCAATGTTTCTGCCGCATGCTGGTTTACAGGGTGGATACAACAGGAATCTGACCGAACAGCTTCAATCCATGCCAGTTGCCTCGCAACCAGGCGGCGGATCTCTTGTTTATCAGGATGTTCGCACCAATTTTGACAATGAATTGACTCTTGGAGTTGGCATTAGTCAGGTTTTATTCAGCGCTGGTGCAATTTCAAATTATAACAAAGCAAAGCTTGG
>WRCW01000237.1 GCA_009783755.1 Spirochaetaceae bacterium | reverse complement strand
ATCAAGGGTTGTATACAATGTATCAGAGCCTCCAATAGTTACCCTTGCGCAGTACGGATCACCTGTCAATGCTTTGGATATTTCCCTTACTACTCCTGCTTCATTTTTAAAGCGGAGACTAACATTATATAAAGCTCCAGGTACTAAGGGTACATGGCTCCCTATTATTACGCTATAGTCATCGCCTGTCCTTAATATCTTTACAACATCCGGTGACCATTCGCTCCAGCTTGTCCCATCAAAGCTCCTTGTATAAGTTTCTGGTGGTATTCCAAGCGATGGACAGCTTATTACAAGACTATCTGCATCTGCTCTATCTCCAGATCCCAAATTCCTTAAGCTCTGCCCCCATTTGACTTTTAAACCATTACCACCACCACCTGCTGATATAGAAAAATTCTTTATCTCTTCAGGATAATCACTGCATTTAAGCACAGGCAGTTCATAAGGATCAAACTCTCTCTTTGTTTCCCTGTCATTTACTTTTAGCTTTAACCTATATGACTCTCCTGCTTTTGCTCCTGCTATGCTTATTTTTATCTGGTCTGTAGGAATATATTTAACTGTTATTACTAATCCAACAAAGTCTCCTGAAGTATATTCTACAGTGCTGTAATCACCGGATGCTTCAACCCTTGAAAATGGGATCCATGCGTCGCCTTGTTTATATTCAAGATAGCTTACCAGCTGGTAGTTTTTTGGGTTTCTTAGTTTTAGGTCAATAACTGAATCTGGCTTTATAAGCCCTGGATAGATCTGGCTTTGCGGGTTTAGCAATGTCCCGTTTGAAAAAGTATGCTCTGCAACACTTGCACTATTTGTATATTGATCAAGGTATTCTGGAATTGATTTATTATAGATATCACAAGTTAATAAAAAAAGAAGTATAATAGAAATAAATAGTATGATTATTGATTTTTTCATATAGGTTCTCCTTAGTAAAAGAGAGGTTATTTAAACTTATATTTTAATACTGTTTTTTTTGTTTGTACAGAGTTCTTATGGCGATTTTAGAAAATTTTTTATCCAAATTTACAAAAGCGATACAGGAATTGAGTAAAGCCCCTTGTCCAGAATACCAATAGAAGTATCACTGCAAATGATCCCGCCGGTTCCTGGTTTTAAGTTTTTGATTGATTTTAATGTTTTAAATGTAGCTACATCGTCTTTTTTTGGAGTAGCAGTCATCTTTATCTCAAGTGGATACAGTGTGCCATTTTCCATAATCAAAAGATCTATTTCTTTGCCATCTTTGTCACGGTAGTAAAACATTGCTGGCTCTGATCCTGAATTGTAATAACTTTTAAGAATTTCTGAAATGACAAAAGTCTCAAAAAAAGATCCTGCAGCAGCACCCTGTCTTAAAACATCAGGAGTTGTCCATTTTGTTAAATATGCAGCAAGACCAGTATCCAAAAAGTACATTTTAGGAGTTTTGACTACCCGTTTTGCAACATTCATTGAAAAAGGGGGCAGGAGATATACGAGCCCCGATGTTATCAGAATTGACATCCACTTTTTAGCAGTGGGTTCACTGATTTGTATATCACGAGCCATATCGCGGTAATTAAGCATTTGCCCGGTACGACTTGCTGCTACAGTAATGAACTGCATAAACGCCAACTCATCGCCTACCTGAGCAAGAAGCCTAACATCCCGCTCAATATAAGTCCTTATATATGAATCATAAAATGCCTTTTGCTTTGAATAGCCAGAGACTACTGCAGGAAAAGAACCCAAATGTATCATTTTCCATATTTCAGATGCATTATACTTCCTTGCGCTTTTAGTTCTGGCTAAAAAATATTCCTGAGTAGGGATAAATGGCTTATTAAATTTATCTTCGCTTGTTTCTCTCATGGAGAGCCCCATAAGCTGCAATATGCCGATTCTTCCCACAAGGCTTTCGCTTATATTTTTCATTAAATGAAACTGCTGACTTCCTGTAAGAAAGTACATACCTTTTCTTTTGTTTTTATCTACTTCTATTTTAAGGTACGGAAATAATTCCGGCGCATATTGGATCTCATCAAAAACAATTGGAGGGCGGCGCATTGAAAGAAATGTTTTTGGATCAGCTCTTACAGAGGCGATTTCAGACATATCATCAAAAGTAATGTATGGTATTTTTTCTGTTTTTCGGGCATTTTGCAGCAATGTTGTTTTTCCGATCTGCCTGAGACCGGTAATGAGTATTATTGGAAAGGAATTAACAAGTTCGGAAAGCGCATTTTCCGCATGCCGCTTAATAAATATCCTGTTTTCTTTCATTTGGGATAATATAAACTCCTATTACATATTATCCCAGGATAGTTTTGGTGTCAATATATGGGTGCGGCTTTTCTTTTTTGTTCCGCGCAGGATGCAACATTCCTAGGGCTACCAATCCCGTGGTTAAGCGAAGCTGACTATGTACCTCGCAAATTTTATTTATTATTCTGCTTTAGAGTTAAACCCATCGCTCTGTAAGATTATTCGGGGTAATACCATAGACTTGAGAACAAATTTTATCCTTGTTTTAAATCTATTCAGGATACAACATTCCCAGGGCTACCAATTCCGTGGTACAAATCCTTCGGGCAGGTCGAGCTTCATGGTATCTCCGCTCTGCTCTATAACATAGAATCCGGACTCATGGGCATAGTTTTTCGTTTCAGTTGTTGTTATAGCTGCAGCAATTGCTCCCTGGTATTTTCTTTTATCATTCTTT
>WRCW01000236.1 GCA_009783755.1 Spirochaetaceae bacterium | reverse complement strand
GGAATCGGCGGTGGAATATTTTGTGATTCAAAACTCTTTAATGGGAAACATGGTTTTGCAGGAGAGATTGGGCATATAGTTGTTGAGCAAGGCGGAAGAAGTTGCAACTGCGGCAGAAAAGGGTGTATTGAAAAATATTGTTCTGCAGGAGGGGTTGTTAGAACAGCGATTGAGCTAATTGAAAAAAATAAAGCAAATACAATTTTAAGAGACTGCAACCCTAATGCTCTTACAGCAAAGATAATTGCAGAAGCAGCTTACAAAGGAGACAGCACTGCAATAGAAACATTTGATATAACTGCAAAATATCTAGCTTCTTTTTCCAATGACCTCTTAAATATTTTCTCGCTAGAAGCAATAATTTTTACTGGCGGAGTATCTCAAAGCAAAGAGATACTTTTTAAACCTCTTGAAAAGTACTTCAGAGAAGAAATGATAGATATTTATAAGAATAAAAACATAAAAATTCTTAAATCATCACTTGAGCAACAGGATGCAGCGATCATCGGCGCTGCATCGCTTGTTATGTAAAAGCCCCAAAACACTAGTAAAAAAATAAGATTAAATAAGCGCCAATTGAAGTTATGCATTTTTTTTGATATAAAAAATATCTGGAGATAAAAATGTTTGATAAAATTGAAGAACTTGTAGCCAGATTTAAAGAAATTGAAAAAAAACTTTCTGATCCCGATGTTGTAAAAGATCAAAAAAATTATAAAGAAATAATGCAGGAACACTATTATCTTAGGGAAGTTTTTGAAACAAATGAAAAATATAAAAAAATATCCATACAGATAGAAGATGCAAAACAGATCGTATCTGAAGAAAAAGATCAACAGCTTAAGGAACTGGCAAAAGAAGAGATAAAATTGCTCGAAGAAGAACAGAAAAAGCAGCTTGAAAATCTTAAGCAACTTCTTATCCCGCCCGACCCTCTTGATTTAAAAAACATTATCATAGAAATACGGGCAGGCACAGGCGGAGATGAGGCAGCATTGTTTGCAGCTGATCTATTCAGAATGTACTCAAAATTTGCTGAATTTAAAAAATGGAAAATAGAAATTTTATCTATGAATGAAATTGGCCTTGGTGGTTTTAAAGAAATAATTTTTTCCGTATCAGGAAAAAATGTATATGAGAATTTAAGATATGAAAGCGGCGTCCACAGAGTGCAAAGAATTCCTGAAACAGAAGCGAGCGGCCGCATCCACACATCCGCAGTAACTGTTGCAGTACTGCCTGAAGCAGAAGAAACAGATATAGAAATAAATCAGGAAGATCTTAGAGTTGATGTCTACAGGTCATCAGGACATGGTGGACAAAGTGTAAATACTACAGACTCTGCTGTAAGAATAACTCACATTCCCACAGGTCTTGTAGTAACATGCCAGGATGAAAAATCACAGATAAAAAACAAGGCAAAAGCGCTAAAAGTCCTTCGCGCGAGACTCTATGATATTGAAGAAGAAAAAAAGATTAAGGAACGGGCAGAAACAAGAAAAAACCAGGTAGGAACAGGAGACAGATCCGAAAGAATAAGAACTTATAATTTCCCCCAAAACAGACTCACTGATCACAGAGTCAACCTCACTCTCTATAAACTTGAATTTATAATTGAAGGAGATCTCTCCGAAGTTATCGAAGCTCTAAAATTTAGTGCAAAAGAAAAACAACTGCAAAAAATATAAGAGAAAAAAATAGCATGCCCTGCCCCAAAAGCATGGCATACTACACAAACCAACAGGCAAAATAGATGAAAATAAAAGAAGCACTTATGCAGGCATCCTATAGGATATCAAAAAAATGGGCAGACACTCCTCTTCTTGATGCCCAGGTCATGCTTCAAAAAACAACAGGCATGTCAAAAGAAATGCTTATTGCTTCTTATAACTGCGATATCCATGAAAATATTCTTGATAATTTTAACCTGATGGTTGAGAAAAGAGTTTCTGGATATCCTGTTGCATACATAACAGGAGTAAAAGAATTTTTTGGTCGCTCTTTTTATGTTAATGAACACACCCTTATTCCAAGACGGGACACAGAAACTCTTATTGAAACAGTTCTTGAAAAATCAGAAAAAACGATAAAAGAAGCTAATTCATTACCAATAAAAATACTTGACCTCTGCACTGGAAGCGGTTGCATTGCAATAACATTAAAAACTGAACTTGGCAATAAAGCAGATGTTGAAGCATCTGATATATCTGAAGAAGCTGAAAATATTTTTAATAAAAATTGTGAAAATATACTGGGAAAAAAACTCCTTTTTTATAAAAGCGATCTTTTTAATTCCATAACAAACAAGTATCATATAATAGTCTCAAATCCTCCATATCTTAAAAACATATATGTCGATGAAATGGTTTCCAACAACTGGCCGGAACCTGAAATATCATTAAGAGGTGGAAATGATGGACTTGATTTTATAAGGGAAATAATAGAGACATCTGTAAAGCACCTTGAAAAAGGAGGGTTGCTTTGCATGGAGGCTGATCCTGATCAGATGGATATTATTCAGGAGCTTTTAAAAAAAAATAATTTTGAGTATATTGCAATAAAGAAGGATATGGCACAAAGAGAAAGAGTAATAGGTGGATATTATCCAGGAAACTTTACTTAAAAATAATTTTGAGTATATTGCAATAAAGAAGGATATGGCACAAAGAGAGAAAGAATAATAGGTGGATATTATCCAGGAAACTTTACTT
>WRCW01000235.1 GCA_009783755.1 Spirochaetaceae bacterium | reverse complement strand
GTCATGATCCCTTCAGGCGCAAGAAATTCATCTATAATAGCAGGGACAGATTTATTGTATATATCAAAGTTTGCTTTTACTGCATTTAGTTTTTCAAAGCTTTCTTCCAGAGCAGCACGCGCTGTTTTAGCAAACTTAATATATTCTTTTGTATCTGCAACATTGAGAGTGATGCTATCATTTAATATTTTTATTCTTCCCTCAAGAATGATTTTTATTTCTTCGATGCTTTTTATTACACTCTCTTCTGCTTTTTTTCTTTCTGCATGGGAATAGCCTGTATCTTTAAGAGATTTATCAAGCTGTTTTACAATATCTTCTGTAATATTGCGAAGATCATTCTGAAGCACTTGTTGTTTTTTTTCAGATTCTTTGATATCTTCTTCGCTTTCAAAAATTATTTTTTCATTTTCAGTTACTTTCTGAGCAGAATTTTTGATTTTCTCATTAAAAGAAAAGATATTGTCTTTTACTTCGGAAAGCCTTTTATCGATTTCTTTTGAAAGGTTTTCTTTATCTGTAATTTGCTCTTTAATAGAAAAGATTCTCTCTTTTAACGCTTTATCGCGCAAAGTACATGATTCTATCTGCCTTTCAATCTCTTTTTTTCTGTCTTCATACATTCTGAGCTGGCTTTTCTTACTGTCTTTCTCAAGGCCTATACCATATAATTTTTTCTGCTTTTCAATAAGCTCATTTTCCATTGAATTAACAAGACCGGTATTTTCCTTTAGAAACTCATTTATTGCAGATATCTCTTTTTCTATATTTGTTTTTTTCCCTTCAAAAGATTTCATCCCTTCTTCGACTTTATCTTTGGAATCAAGAAATCCTTTAAGTCTTAAAAGCTGTATATCAAGTTCGTTATAGAAGAGTTCATCTTTTAATTTTCTGTATTTTTCTGTTTTTGCAGATTGTATTTTAAGAGAGTCATAGCTTTTTTTAACTTCGCTTATGATAGTCTCTACCTGCCTCATGTTTTCTTCTGTTTTTTCAAGCTTTCTTTCTGCTTCTGCGCTTCTTATTTTATAGCGGGTAATTCCTGCAGCTTCTTCAAAAATAAATCTTCTCTCTTCCGGCTTGTTAGAGATAACCTGGTCGATTCTCCCCTGCTCCATTATCGAATATGCTGACTTTCCTACCCCTGTATCAAAAAACAATTCACGAAGTTCTTTCAACTTTACAAGAGTATTATTTACAAAATATTCGCTTTCACCTGAGCGGTATAATCTTCTTTTTATTGAAATTTCAGGCATATCAAGGTTAAGCATTCCTGAATCATTGGAAAAGAGCAGCGTAACTTCTGCAACATTAAGAGCTTTTCTTGCATCAGTACCATTAAATATTACATCTTCCATTTTTTCGGCACGGAGAGTTTTGGTTGACTGTTCACCTAAAACCCACTTGATCGCATCTACAATATTGCTTTTACCGCACCCATTTGGCCCTAAAAGAGCTGTTATACCATCTACAAAATCTATTTTACTTCTATCTGCAAATGACTTGAAACCAAAAAGTTCTATGCTTTTTAAAAACACGCGTCCACCTGATTATCTAGTAAATATTATCTATACTAACACTAAGAAAATATGTTAAGTCAATAATTAGAGTCTGTCCATAACTGACTTTATGAACGGACAATAATTGTTAAATAGTATATCATAATTGACCGTAATAGTCAGTGATTTTATAAATTTTAGTTTTGGCAAGTAGGAGATTAAGCAGATGTCCATAATTTGCGGTATTGATGAAGCCGGCTGCAACAGGACGTTGCGCTCGGCGCTGTGGCATGGACTGCGCCATGGATGGCAGCGTCTCGCGTGGCGACATGGA
Source organism: Spirochaetaceae bacterium (assembly GCA_009783755.1). Taxonomy (GTDB): domain Bacteria; phylum Spirochaetota; class Spirochaetia; order CADAEX01; family CADAEX01; genus WQTU01. The sequence goes on along the minus strand of WRCW01000235.1, from coordinate 881 downwards.
TGTCGCTTTTTTCACGCGAGGAGCCGTTTTGCGAAGGAAAATATACGTTTAAAGATAGGAGATAAAGCAGATGTCCACAATTTGCGGCATTGATGAAGCCGGCAGGGGTCCCCTTGCAGGTCCTGTTACAGCAGCTGCAATAGTTCTTACAGAAGATTTTCCCAAAGAGATACTCAAAGATTCCAAAAAACTTTCTCCAAAAATCAGAAAAGAGATCTGCATGCTTTTGCTACAGAAATGCGCTTATGGCGTAGGATGGGCATGGCCTCTTGAGATAGATACACTAAACATACATAATGCTACTCTTCTTGCAATGAAAAGAGCATTTGAAGAGCTTAAAAGAGGTTTTGAGCCTGGAAAAATAACCCTCACCCTTGTTGATGGCCTTTTTGTTCCTGAAATTGATTGCAAAGCTGAAGCAATAGTTAAAGGAGATGATAAGATCGATGAAATTAAGGCTGCTTCGATAATTGCCAAAACAGTCAGGGATCTCTGGATGGTAAGATATTCATGGATTGAGGGAGATTATCTTTTTGAAAAGCATAAAGGGTATCCTACAGCAATCCACAGGGAAATAATTAAAAAAATAGGCTATTCTGCAATTCACAGAAAAACTTTTAAGGTTAAATAATTATTGTGATTTACTTTTTTTGATATAATCTACTGCTTTGGACATTTCTTTATAAAAAGCCTCTATATCTTCCTGATAGATAATAATTGAATGCCTTTCAAAACCATCTTCCCCATGTTTTTTGCTCTCAACAACATTCATAAAAAGATCGCCTTTTCTGTTTTCTTTTACATTAAAAAAATAAGTTCTTTTTTCTGTAAGAACTTTTGATGAAAAAACTTCGCCACGTATTCCCATTTCTCTCTCCGGG
>WRCW01000234.1 GCA_009783755.1 Spirochaetaceae bacterium | reverse complement strand
GAAAAAGCATTTGAGCTTCTGGATAATATTTTTATGGAAAAAATAACAGCAAATGATGAGAGATACATTTTATCTATTCTTGGAAGAGTTGCGTTTGGTTCAGGTATGGCAAATCAAAAAACATTTTCCAGGGCAGAAAGTAGCGCTGTTATCAGAAACAAAGCCGCGTTAATTGCAGCAAGAATAGGGACAATTGAAACTGTAAATATGCTAAGGAATATGCTCAGCAGGGAAACAGATCCTTTTATTGCAGGTATCATAATAAAAGAACTGGGGGAAGCAGGGAGCGACCCTTATGGGGAAAGTGTAAGGTTATTTGAAAGAACATTTATAAGATTTCCCAATGATATAAATATTATTGAAAATATAATTGTGGGAATAAAAAATATTTACAGTTATCAGGGATATTTTCATGAAAATGGGGGTAAAAATCTTCTTTTTAAAATGCTTGAAAGAAGTGAAAGACATGATTTAAAATCAAAGATAATGAATGTTTTAAGAACTTTGGATGGATCTGTCTAAATCTAATAATAAGTTTTATTATATAATAAATATAAACTAAGAAGGTAAACAATGAGGAAAATTATTTTATTTTGTATTCCATTTATACTTATAGCTGCATCAAATCTTATTGCGCAGGGTGTTGATAGAGAAGAGCTGGAAAGAAATATTAAAGAGATTGAATTTATTAACTATCAGGGACCACATGAGATAATTGAATCAAGAAGCGCTATTATGAGTATTGGTAGTTCACTTGCAGATATAATTTCTTCCGGCAGTACACAGGGTTCTGCATCCGGAAGATACAGAATAATGCATCTGACAGACCCTTCAGAAGCAGATAAGAAAGGGGCAGATATTTTTATTATCGAACCTGGTGCAAAAGTGGATCATATAAGAAATTTAAGGCTAATTCTGGCAGCATATCTAAGCAAAATGTATAAATACAATGATAAGGATGCAATGCTCATTGCTGAATTTATAACGTATTACAATGCAGTATATAGGGGAAACCTCAGCTATTTTGATAATACTTATATAAATAAAGTAATGGTAAATTTATCAAAAGAGAATGCGGGAATAGATGTAAATTATAAAAATTGGCCTGGAAAAACAAGACTTGTCATTCCTCTGATAGGAGGGACTGGCGGTAAACTGGATCTTTTTGTGATTGCAGACAAGGAAGTTGTAGATGACTTAAGAAAAGATGATGAAATGGGAATTGACCAGAGAAAAAAGATTACAGAACTCCAGGAAGAATCGATTGCAGGGGATAAAAAAGTTTTAGTAGATAAAGAGGAAAGTATCTCAAAGAAAGAGGACTTAATTTCTCAAAAAGAATCTTCTGTTGAGCAGAAAGAAAAAGAACTTGAACAAAAGAGGGATTCTGGATCCATAACAGAATCGCAGGCAAGGGAAGAGCAGAAAAAAATAGAAGATGAAAAAAGTGCAATTGCCAGAGACAGGCAGCAGCTTGATACAGAAAAACAGGATGCTGAAGCCCAAAGAAAAGAAATTGATAAAAAAGAAGATCAAATTGCAGCATCAAGAGAATCTATTGTTCAGGATTCAAATACTGTAAAAGATAGGGAAGCAAATGCTACCAGTGGAGATTCTATGGCATCAAAGCTTGCTGCTTTAAAAAGAGTCCCTTTCTTAAGGCTTGACGAGAGCAGTAAAGATTTCTTGGGTCGCTTTGTATTCTATGACCTGATAGAAGAAAAATTATTGATATCTGAGGATGCTCCTGTTGTAGGCGGCAGACTTTATATAGATATTCCTGCGGGATATGTATTGCCTGTAAAAAATGATAAAACAAGCTTTGTTCTTGCAGTGTTATCAAAAGAAGATCTTTCACCTGTTTTAAAAAGCAATGAAGAGGTATATAGCCAAACTTTCTTGCTTCATTCAGATAATAAAATATATTGTACTATTAAGCAGTCCGGCAAATTATTGATCGGGAAATATTCTCATGATCTTAAGTTGGAAGCCACATCTGATATTGAGGCTTTTGCAGATACTTTTATTACATCAAACAGTAATTTTATTATTTTTCAGAATAAAGGGAAAACAATTACTATTGTAGATAAAGAGACACTTAAAACTATACCAAGTGCAAATGCACCTGGTGCATTATTAAAATAGTTAAAATCTGTGTGATAGTCCCTGCTATTAGACTGGGAGAAAACATTTAAAAATTAAGGAAGGTTGTTGTGAAGAATCTGTGTAAGTTTTTAGGAATTGCAGCTTTGATTGTGCTAATCGCTTTCTCAATGGCAGCTTGAGATAGCAGTGGCGGCAGTGGTGGTAGCGGAAGAGGTGGTGGAGGAGGAGGAGGAGGAGGCTATGAGGACGATGACGTTGGCCTTACCGATGGGCGGTTAACCATTACTGGACTTGACAGCTATAACGGCGAATGGATTATTGCTGCAGATCATGATGTTGTTGGTTTAATAGCTGCGGCAGGTATGACTATTACTGGCTTTGGTAGTGGTATTTTAACAGGAGGTAAAGTTTCAAGTGAAAGAGTTACGCTTAAGGTTTGGAAGGAAAACAAAAGCGCTCCTCCAAGTTCTTATAAAGGTAATGATACAGCTACATTTGATGTAATTGTTATAAGCAAACCCACTGCTACTAATGAGGAATTAGATTCTATACAAGGCAATACTGAGGAGCTAGATTGGTTTATAGTGCATGGAACAGTAACAGTTACTTTTATTGAT
>WRCW01000233.1 GCA_009783755.1 Spirochaetaceae bacterium | reverse complement strand
TGGACTGTAAATGATTTCATTATATCAGATGGAGAAAGTACTTATGAAGGTTTTTTTGAGCCAAGCGTAAAATATGCTCAGGAATTTGATTTTGGTACATTGTTTCTGCAGCCTGGATTTTCAGTCTGGTATTATGACGAAGCTGACACCCTTTCTAATCTCTCTTTAAACCTTGGATATTATAATAAAGGGTTTGGCGTAGAGCTAAAAGGGTGGTACAACATTGATCCGATTAAAGAGATGTGGATGTATGAACTTTTCCTGACCTACGAAACCGGTCCTTTCTATATGGAGCTTGATATTTATACAGACAAAGAATTTGATTCTTTTGATCTTTTTCCTTATATCGAATTTTCTATTACAGATAGAATTTCAATTTGGGGAGGAATTAATTTTGGTAATATTGGTGGAGAAGGGGATGCTACAGTAAGCCCTTATATTGGTGCATTCTATAAATTCTAATAATAATTATGGATTCATTTCTTGTTTACAAGGATGAATCCATTGTTAAAAATTGGATAAAAATTCCTTTATAATCCTTCTTTAAGATTTTAAAAAATCAATAGATAATCCATTTTTTTTATATTTTTATATTTTTTTGTTGACAACTGACTGAATAATGTTATTATTAATTCATAGAGTGAAATTGTATTTCAAAATATTATGAAATATAGTGTCATTGCTATGTAAGCATAAAATTCAGAAAAACGAAGGTAATCTTTGATTACTTATTATGGCAAATTTTTGGAGGACTTTTTATGAAAAAAACATTAGTTGTTCTTTTAATTTTAATGGTAGCAGGGTTAGGTTTTGCTGATATTACCCCTACTGCTGTTTTTCGCCTTGATGTAGGTGCAAAAGTTCAGCTGGGTGACAACTATTCAGCAGGCGGCCCTGATGGCGACCCAATCTGGAATTTTAACCCATTTAATAATGGCACCTCAATTGGTGTAAATGCTGATTATGGAAATGCTGGTGGTTGGATCCATCTGCGCGGCAATTATGATACGGTATATAGTGGCGGAGTAAACGGTGGTATTTTTGGAGAAGCTTGGGTAAATATCGGTGCTGCTACACTCACAATTGGTAGAAGCGAAGCATGGGCTCAATGGAGTAGCTTGTCATGGTATGGCGATATTAACTGGGCATTTGGAGCTGCTGCAAGTACAGACTGTCCATTTATCAAAGTTAGTGTTGAAGGTTTTTATATTGGTCTTTCAGAAGCTGGAGTAAGCGGAGAATCTATTGGTACAGATGCAGGGCAATATGCGTTCCCTGGATTTTTCCTTGGATATGACTATGTTGCTGATACATTCAGTGCTGGCGCTACCTTTGCAGGTCAATATGTTGGCGACAATGTAGCTGACGGAAAATTCCCAATAATGTTCAATGTTCATGGAAAGCTTCCTCTTGATCCTATAACTCTTGGACTAAATCTTGCATTCTATGTAGCTCCTGCAAATGCTCCTGGTTTATTCTCTATCAATTTTGCCCCAGAAAATTTAACTGGTGGAGAAAAATCCAATGTTTTGGAAGCTATGATCGATTTTAGCGCTGCTCTTGATCCATGCACAGTAGGCGCTTCTGTTGCTTACATAATGGAAACAGAAGACAAAAATTCAGCACTTAAAATAGGAGCTTGCGCTTCTTTTGGAATAGGCGACACTGGCTTTTCAATCATCCCAGGTTTCAGCTATACAAATATTCTTAAAATAGGTGATCAGGATTATAAAATGTCATGGTTAGATATTGGTGTATCTTGTTCCTATAGTTATTAATTTTATTGTAAAATAAAATCAGTAAACAGGTGTATAGACATTATACACCTGTTTTTTTTACTCCATTGTAATCCTTCGGTTTCTTACATTTCCAAGAATATCAGAAAGAGTTTTGCTTTTGGATTCTGCTATCAAAATTTTTAACTTATCTAAACTCGACTCAAATTGTTCAATTCTTTCAACAAGATAATCGTTATTTTCAATAAAAAGTTCTGTCCACATCGAAACATTCAGCATCGCAATCCTTGTCAGATCTTCGAAACTTCCTCCTCCGAATTTTGTAATTTCTGTATTTGGCTCACAATCAATAAGTGCGGATGCGATCACATGGCAAAGCTGAGAAGTAAAGGCAATCTTATTGTCATGATCTTCTGCTGTGGTTTCTGTAATTCTTTTAAAACCAATGGAATATATAAGTTGTTTTAGCAAATTTAAATTATCAGGTTTATTTCTTTTCAATGGAACAAGAATATAATTTTTTCCATTGAAATTGCATTTTTCCGCATGGAGAAAACCGCTGTTTTCATTTCCTGCCATAGGATGTCCTGGAATAAAATCAATATCATCTCTTAATGTTGTTTCCATTTTTTCGAATATCTTTCTTTTGCAACCACCTATATCTGTGATAATGGTTCCTGGACTAAAACTCTCCATCCATTTGTCCATAAATTCAAGAACATCCTTGGGATTTATACAGAGAAAAACAATATTGCATTTTGGCACCATTTTACCTGCATCGTAAAACAATTCATCTATAATATTTTTTGACTTTGCGAGTTCAAGCACTTTATTATCAATATCATAAGCAAGTATTTTTAAATGCTTGTTACTTTTTCTGAGTGATATTGCGAATGCTCCTCCCATCAAACCAAGCCCGACAATACCAATTTTTAAATCATCTATATTTTTCATTATATTTCTCTATAATATTCTGTTTTCAATTTCAGCGTACTTTTTGATTATTTCCATTAACTTTTCA
>WRCW01000232.1 GCA_009783755.1 Spirochaetaceae bacterium | reverse complement strand
TCTCCCCCTTATTTTCTCTTTCTCCATGTTTTTTATAAACAACCACATGGATTTTTACAATCAGAATAATATGCAGCGTTTTTATGTTTCCAGATGGATACGAAAAGAATTTTATCCTGCTGTCCAGAAAGAGGGTTTTAACAAGCTTGAAATTCCAAAGGGAATGGATATTTGTATAATAAACAGCACAGGTGTTGCTCAATATTCAAATATCATGGAAATGCCAAAAGGCCTGGATATTTCGCAAACTATTTCCGAATACTTTAAAAGTTCACGCGGACAAGAGAATAATTCCATTACTGAAAAATTTATTTACAACAATGAAAGATATCATGTCTTTATTATGTATAACGAAAATCTGCCTGATTTTGGGAAAAAACAATATTTTCCATTAAAGAGGATACTGGAGTTTATGATTTTTTTTCTTGCTTTTGCAGTAGTTCTTGGAGTGATTTTTGTCGGTTCTGTGTTAAGGTCTGTAGATAGTTTAAAGGCAGCGATTGAAAAAATAACAAGCGGAGATTTTGATTTTAAATTAAGCGTAAAAGGAAACGATGAACTCTCTCTTCTTACTGCTTCTTTTGATCAGATGAGGCAGGCGCTTAAAGATGAGCAGGAAGCTAAATCAAGATTTCTTATGGCTATCTCGCATGATTTAAAAACTCCTCTTACAAGTATTAAGGGGTATATAGAAGCAATAAATGATGGAATGGCTTCTGATTTTGAGAGTTATAAAAAATATTTTGGCATAATTTCCAATAAAGCAAATGTGCTGGAAGAAAGAATATCGGATCTAATTAGTTTTGCTGCAATGGAAAAAGGGGAAAAGGTATTAAAAACCCGTGAAATCGTTTTAAAGTTGTTTCTTGATTCACTTAGCATAGTATATAAAGAAGACTGCGATCTTATGAATAAAAAATTTATTTATAAAAATGCTATTCCTGATTCTTTTAAAATAGTATGCGATCCTGTTCTTTTTGAGCGCGCTCTTGAAAATCATTTTACAAATTCAGTGCGCTATACTTTTGATGGTGCAGAGATAACTCTTTATTGTTATATGGAAGAAGATATTCCCATAATTGAAATATCTGATAATGGAAATGGCATTGATGAAAAAGATATTAAATATGTATTTGAACCTTTTTACAGAGGCTCCAATTCAAGACGCGAACAAGGCATGGGTCTTGGTCTTACAAGTTCAAAATCGATTTTTCTAAGCCATGGCTGGGATGTTTCTGTGGTTTCGGAAAAAGGGAAAGGGACTACATTTAAAATTGTCCTTGGAAAAATAGCGAAGTAATCAACGTCCTTATCTTTGAGAATGCAAATCTGAATACAGAATAAAAAACCCTGCTTGGTAAGCAGGGTTTTGTCTCATCTTGTATAGCTTAATTTTTTACAGCGCAAGGGTGAGTATCCCTTATTTAAACACCGGAAGGCTGTTGCTGCCGCCTGACATCTTCCATATAGTATCGAAGTTAAAATCGATGCTTTCCCACCAGTCTCTGGTGTTGTAATCCGATGCCTCCAAATCTTCGCCATTTCCGCTGTCTGGGCCTTTGTTTTGCCAATCACCGGATATATTAGAATAGTTGTTTTCACCGATTCCGGTTCCACTGCTATCATAATATATACGCCATTTGGAGGATCCGTTTATATTACTATTTAATGCAACACAATTTGTTACAGTTCCTGTGTTCAAAGAGCAGATGCCGGCGGCAATATTCCCTGAAAGGCTATTAGTGGCATAACAATTCTCTACCTTGCTATTGTCAGAGGAACCATTACACCCAATCACCCCGCCAGCCAGATTTGAACTCTGGACGCTGCCTGTGGCGTAGCAGTTCTTGACTACTGAATCATTGTATCCTACTACACCACCTGCGCTGCTGCTGGTGCCTTCAATAGCAGCAAATGCATAGCACTTTTGCACAAGACCAGGATAAGAGCTATTTCCCACTACTCCGCCAACATAGTCGTTTCCGGTAACTGTACCATCAGAGAATGAGCAGTTTTCTACGGTGTCGTAGTTCTGCCCTGCTACACCACCGACACTGTAGCTATCAGAATAAACACTGCTGTCTGTGACAATGCAGCCTTGCATAGATCCCCAGTTAATTCCCACTACTCCACCGACACAGTTGCCGGTACCGATAACATTGGCGGCTGTTACAGTACAGTTCTCTACTTTAGCGTTGGGTGAGCATAACCCAGCTACGCTGCCAACATAGTCTGAACCTGCAAAAATACTGTCTGTGACAATGCAACCTTCCACAGTGCCTTCGTTCTGCCCCACCACTCCGCCGACACGCTGATTGCCGGAGATATCGACATCCGAGATTTTGACGTTCTGCACCTTGCCACCTGTAGCGATAGAGCTGAAGAGGCCCTTGTTGTTGCCACCAGTGATGATCTTAAAGTTACGGATAGTATTGTTGTTGCCGTTGTAGGTACCAAAAAAGACCCCGATGGGTATCCACTCGCGACCACCCAGGTCAAGGTTAGCGGTTTGGTTAATAGTCTTATTGATAAAAATAACTCCATCATTGTTCGTAAGCTTCTCCAGCCCCGCAAGCTCCGCAGAAGTATTTATTGAGAATGGTCCATCGCCACCATCGTACCAGTCAATGTTTATCGTCACACCATCCCAGACGTCTAAAATCAGCCCTGTGTTGTCGTCGTCATCTTCCTCCGGAACATCCGTGTCACCAAAGCCGTTACCACCACCAGGATCGCCACCCCCACCAGGATCGCCACCCCCACCAGGA
>WRCW01000231.1 GCA_009783755.1 Spirochaetaceae bacterium | reverse complement strand
TTCCGGGTTATTGCTTTTTGCAGAGATTCCAAATCTTATTTTTGAAATATCGTCCGGCACTGGAAAAGATGACTGATAATAAGAAAGAGATTCAAAAGGGGAGTACTCCCCTCTGTTAAAAATTAAAAGGGTTTTTTTACCCGTACCTTCTATTGTTACCTGCCTCTCTTCTTCCATGTTTTGTCCATCAATAGGGTAGTCAATCAGGTCCCAATTAAAATCAACATGCTTGGTAGCATTAGGCTGGGGGGTTCCTGTTTTTGAATCAACAGCAACAAGCGCCCCTATTCCAAGGGTGTTATCACCTATTGGTTTTCCATTCTTTGTGTAATATACAAGTATTCTGCTTTCAGGTTGTTTTCTTAGTGTAATTGTTCCATCTAAAATTGAAAAAGTAAAATCTGTATTATCTGCTCTTTTATATCTTCTTTTATCAGATCCCCTTATAGTTCCCTTATCATCTTCTATATAAACTTCTATGTCATCAAAATCTGTATCAGGTAATATAAAAAGGCGGCCTCTGTAATAATCTGTTGGTAAAAATATTTGCCTTTTTACTTCATTAGTGCCAACAAATTCTTTTGTAAGCCCCTCAGCTGGGTCATAACGTAAAAGAAGTTCATGATAGCTTCTTTTTGTTTTAAAAGCTGCAGAAGCACCAAGTGAATTGCTGGGTATAGAAGGTAATGATAAAAAGGCATAATCCTCTATATCTATTTTTGTATTTCCTATTAATATTCTCTGAACAAATTCATCATCTTTTCCTTCATATCCAAGAAGGAATGTATTTTGCTCTGAATCTTCTTTAATTGTAGCTTCAAAAAAATAACGATCCATAAACCATAAAGAAATTGTAAGATCAGGGATCTGGCTAAATACAAACCCCGGAGCCATTTGCGGAAAAGGTGTTTCAATAACTTTCCCTGCATTTAAATCATACCCTAAAGATCCTGTGACTGAGATATCCCAGGAGCCTTGTATATATAGATCAACATCCTTATCACTGATTTTTGTTTGAAAAATCGCTTTAGGAGCTTCATCTTGATCATGCACATTTTTTCTTGATTCTGACTGTTTTTTATCTTCTTCTGAGTCAGCATAGGAGAGTGGAAATATTAGAAAAAAAATTAGCAGCAGGAGTATGAAATGTTTCTTTTTCAATCTTTTTACAGGGCTCCTGGTGAAAAAAATTCAGGCTTTTTTATAGATCTCGTATTGAGAACCTGATTTATCATACAGTTCCATTACTATCAGCAGGAAATAAAATTTCCTTTGCCTTTATAAGATTGTATAATACTTTATTGATTGTAACATCAATATTATATTTAGTCCCAAGTTCTATTATTTTTCCGGAGAACATTTCTACTTCTGTTTTTCTGCCTGCTTCCATATCCTGGCACATTGAAGTTTTTCCTTCGGGACCTAATGAATTAAGAATTGTATACCATTTTTTTATATCCGAGGTAGTTAAATTCACCCCTTCTGCATTTGCTGTATTTATTACCTCAATCATTGCATTATCCATAAGCTCTTTTGCATAACTGTCTTTCTGCATAAAACCATAATTTGCATTAAGAAGAGCTGATACCTGATTCACCCCTGTGTTGATCATAAATTTAAACCACATTTCATGTTTTATATCTTTTGCTATTTCTGATGAAATATTACATTGATCAAAAAGTATTTTAACTTCTTCAATATCTTTATCAGTAATAACAGAATCAAATTTATTAAAAACTATTTTTCCTTCTTTTGTATATGTGGTTGAATTGCTATTTCTTACTGCATCCATTCCAATTGGTATGGAAAGTATTATTTTAGCAATATTGGTATTTTTTCTTATTATTTCTTCGCTATCTATACCGTTCATTACAGATGCAACTATTGTATTTTTTGTAATAAAAGGGAGAAGTTGTTTTATAACATCAGGTAAATTATTATATTTTACTGCAACAAGGATAAAATCAGGTTTAATGGTATCTGCTGCATTGCTATCTATACATTTTATATTATAATGAGTGCCATTAACAAATATTCCATCTTTTTCAAGCTTTGATTTTCTTTTGCCATCTGCAAGAAACCATGTGTTTTTATTTTGAATAAATTTATGACCATAAAGCGACCCAAGAGCTCCTGCACCTGCGACAAGAACTGTTTCAATTCCCATTGGAAATTAAACCCCTCTTGGAAAAATAAAAATATCTTCTAAAACTTTTGTATTTTGAAGTTGGATTGAAGGAAGATAGTTTTCTTCTGCTGTTGGAGTAATTTCAAACAGCTTAATATATTCATTAAAATCAGGATGATTCACAGTTAGCTTAAATTTAAATGTTTTTTGTTCCCCTTTTTTATTTGTTTCTACAGGGGAAGGCCATATAGTAAACATACCTCTGGTCTGTTTGTTGATTTTGACTGGGTTTGACATATGATCAGCCATATTAACAAGATTTTCATCCATAAATAGCGTCACTTCTGCATCTGAAATTGGTTCAAATGTTGTGCCATTTATAACTTTTCCCATAATATTCGGAAAATGATAATAAGGACAATTTTTTATATTTTCTTCTGTTTTTATGTTTTGATTATTTCCAATAACCCTTTTTCTTTGTGAAATAATGGAAAAACCTTTTTTTACATGATAAAGAATATCTGCTTCAAGCTGTATTTTTTTTGTATAGTCGAGTGAATGATGGATTATTCCTCTTGTTGATACAACATATTTTGGAAGCATATTATTTAATACATAACATGTAATATCCAGCCTGCATTGTTCAGAGTC
>WRCW01000230.1 GCA_009783755.1 Spirochaetaceae bacterium | reverse complement strand
TATTTGCAAGCTATATCTTCTCCTTCTTTTCCCCTCTCATACTTATTCAACCGGTAACTTTCCTTCCATTTCTGAAAGATCAATAACTTTTACAATAAAAAGTTTTGTATTTTTTACCAAATCGATTTCTTCATTTTTATCAACTTTTGAACCTGCTGAATCTATCAATAACTTTATTACAGGTCGCAGCGGAGCTACTGGTTTGACTCTAATAACTTTACCTATGCTGGTATCATTAAGAATTACAAAGCTTCCCGGAGGATATATGCCCAAAACCTTAACCAGCATCTTAACAATAGATGCATCATATTTTTTTGAATTTTCATTTAATATCTGTTTCATTGCAGCATATCCAATCATGGAAGCTCTATATGCTTTTGATCTGTTCATTGCCTCAAATGAATCTGTGACTGCAAGTATTCTTGCAAGAAGATTTATCTGCTCCCCTGCCAGTTTGCTTGGATATCCATTTCCATCCCATCTTTCATGATGCTGGATTACAATTCGGGCAACAGCTTCCGGAAAACCCAATACTTTTGTAATAGCCTGAAAAGAAACAGTAGGATGCATTTTAACTACAGCAAGCTCTTCCTGTGTAAGATTTCCTTTTTTCTCCAGTATTCTTTCAGGAATTTTAAGCATCCCTATATCATGAAGCATAGATGCAATTACAAGACTTTTCATCCTTATTGGAGTAAGCGAAAATTCTTTTCCTACAATGATCGACAAAATAGCGCAGTTTATACCACTTACTGCATATTTCTCACCAAGCTTATCGCTTTTGTTTATATATCCTACAAGCTCATGAATATCTTTTATGTCATCTGCGCCTTCAACCATCCCTATAAGCTGGTCTGCAATCTCATTAATATTTGTAACATTTGGCTTTTTCCCTTTTTTAAGTGAAGTAATAACTTCAGAAAAAAGCTCTATCATAGATACATAGGTAGTAAAAAATTTTGAATCTGCAGGATCTGTAACATTTACAGCTGAAGCACCTTTCTCTATTTCTGTTCTTTCTATGATCTCGCCTTCTGTATATACTTCTTCAACACCCCATTTTATTATGCGTTCAAGATCTTTTGCTTTTATGTTCAGGTTTGCCGGAACAAGCATGTTTGAGAGTTTTTGATCCATGTAAATGGCTTCAGTAAACCTATCGCCGTCCTTTAGATCTGATACTTTTAATTTTTTCATATCCATCTGTTACTGAACATTAAGCACAAAAACAAGTATTTCTGCCACAATTTCATAATACTCTTCAGTAATATAATCTCCTGTCTTAAATGTATATAAACAATTGGAAATCGTCTCGTCTTTTACAATGACTATTCCATTTTTAGCAGCTATTTCAACTATTTTTTCTGCACTATACCCGCTACCTTTTGCTGTAATAGCAGGCGCAATCATGTTTTTATTATACTGTAGTGCTACAGCTTTTTTAATCTTCATAATGATTATATTCTCAAATCCACATCATAAGAAGCACTTATCTTTGAGAATCCATTAAATATATGAATATCATAGATATTATCGTCAATTTTTATACCAAGGTTGTGAAGTTTTTTCTTAAATAAATCAAACTTTTCCCCACAGCAGGCAATTGTTCCTTCTTTATTTGCATAAATTTTTATTGTTTTTTCAGGATTTTTTAGATCAGATAATTCAAAAAACCAATTAAAAGTGGCTTTTTCTACATGAATAACAAGATTTTTAAGCTCATTTTCAATTGTTTTTAACCTTAGATCCCCTTTTAGATCATCTATTTTAAAAGGGATAATTATCCAGTTTTTGTCAGGAAGCGGCAAATGGTTAAAAACAAACAGAGGACTATCCTCTTGTTCAGAGTCAGATATAGCTTTCGATAATATCTCTTTTATATCTTCCTTTTTATTATTTTTTTTACCTTGTTTTTGGCCACCCTGATTTTTATCATGATCAAAGGAAACAGCAGTTATAAGAGATGAAATTGCAGATTCGCTTTTAAATCCTTTTAAATATGCTTCTCCTGCAAGTGTTGCATATAAATTATCAGTAATTTTTTTCTTTGAAATAAGGGATTGCAAAATCGATACCAGAATATTATCAGCTTTTTTTCCTGTAGAATCGAGAAATGAAGCCAAAAACCTGGATAAAATGTCGCTTTTTGTATTGTTATTTGTATCTGTGGGAGAAAAAATTGAATTATTCTGCTGTGGTTTTAGAACAGAAAGATATAAACTGTTTCCCCTTGAGATAATAGATCCTTTTATGATATCTCCCGGGGATAAATTATTTTTACTTAAAACAATAAATTCCTGTGATCCGGCTCTGACTTTAAAATATTTATCAGAAATAGCTTCAATAACTGTTATGTTTCCGCTGTAGCGGAGAGCCCCATTCCCGACTTTACCGGAAGGATTTATCTCAAGCATTCACCTTATCAGCTTTTTTTCTAATAAGTTCTTTAATTTTTATAGCTTTGCCAACCCTGTCTCTAAGGTAATAAAGTTTTGCTCTTCGAACTTTTGCAGCTCTTACAACTTCAATTTTTTGAATTCTGGGTGAATGAAGAGGAAAAATTCTTTCTACACCAACTCCATAAGATATTTTTCTTACAGTAAAAGCCTTTCTTACTCCTGTGTTGCTTTTAGCAATGCAGGCTCCTTCAAAAACCTGGACTCTTTCTGTTTCACCTTCAATAATTTTAAAAAATACCTTTATTGTATCGCCAATATGAAAGTTTTCAGCATTCTCCTTCATTTGTTTTGCTTCAATTGATTTAACCAAGTCCATTTTCATCTCCTCCTGATTTATC
>WRCW01000229.1 GCA_009783755.1 Spirochaetaceae bacterium | reverse complement strand
TATTGCATACCATAAATCCAGCAAGCATGGAAAAGCAATAAAAGCTTTTAACAATGCTCTTGATGTTGAACCAAACAATTCTGTTGTTAAAAATAATATTGCTGTTACTTATGAATCTGTTGGGGAAGAAAAAAAAGCAAAAGAATATTATAAAGAAGCAATTTCACTAAATCCTGAATATATAAAAGCATCACTAAATCTTAGCACCCTGTACAGAGAAACAGGTGATTTTGATAGTGCGTTAAAAGAATTAAGCAGGATCGAAACAATAAATCCTGAAGATGAAGAGATAAAAATCAATAAAGCTCATGTTTATTTTGATAAAGGCGAATTAGATGCTGCTGAGGAAATAATAGATCATTCGGTAAAGGAAGAGAGCAATCCTGCTGTATTTGCGATCAAAGCTCTTTTAAGTATCAAGAAAGGAAAAACAGAAGAAGCAACAAAATTTATTGAGAAAGCAGATGCACTTGAACCTGGAAATCCTTCTCTTAAAAGCGCTAAAGCAGAGCTTTACAGGCAGCAGGGAGATTTTAGGAAAGCAGAAAACGAATTTAAAGATATTCTTGCTTCAAGTAAGGGAAATCTTAAAGTCTCGATTGAGCTTGCAAAGATCCTCAAGGAGCAGGAAAAATTTGAAGATGCTATTTCTGTGCTGGACTCCATTAAAGGAGATTATAAATATTATAACGATACAATAGCAGAATATTCTGATGTTTACAAAAAGTCAGGACAAACAGAAAAAGCTCTGGAATACTCTAACCAGCTTCTTGCGAAAATGGGAGAGGATGAATCCCTGATCGATATAACTTCTTTAAGTAAAGGAATAGAGTTATTTGAAGAAGCATCAAAATCTTATGAAATCTTAAATAACGACAGAATGGAAGAGAGACTTTCCGGCTTTGTAAAAGAGTATGTTAAAAATGATCAGGATAAAGGCAAGCCACAAGATGCATTGAGTTTTCTTATTGGATCTGTAGAAGGGCTGAATGATGAACAAGTTCCCATAATCGATATTGGGGGAATAGAACCTGTAATAGAAATAAATGAAGAAGAAGAGATGCATCTTTTGAAACAGGATGAGGATCTTGATGAGGAAGACCAGGAAATTGGTCTTTATGAAGAAGCAAAAGAAAAAATCGAGAAAGATTTTATTGAAAGACTTGGAAAAACAAATCCTCAGCTTTTTTCTCCACAATCGTTGCCATCACAACCAATGCCTCCTCAACCTATTAGTATTCCTATGCCAACCCCTGTTTTTTCACAGCCTCCTCAGATGCAGATGCCCTTTTCTTTTTCCCCTTCAATGCCTTCTTCTTTTCCCCAGGCTCCTCATGCTGAATCGCAGCAACCAAGATATCAGGCTCCTCCGCAGGGACCTGCTAAAAAGCAGGAAGATATGCTTGAAAAATATGATGGAGTTGAAGAACCTGAGGGAGAATCATTTGCAAATATTAAAGACGAGCCTGAGTATGTAAACCCGGATATTGCCAATTTGCTTGATAACCTCGAAGACCTTACTGATTTTCTTACTGAAGGGAGAAAAGATAAGTATGAAAGCAGTATAATGAAACTTAAAGTAGCGGCATTAAAACGGAAACTTAATGGAGAAAAAGGGCTTCTGGATACGCTGTCCGGCACAGAAGAAGAGGAAGAGAAAGAACCCGAAGTGAAAATAGTTGTGCCTGAGAAAAGATCCAAAAAAGAGAGAAGAGATGAAACCGATAGAAGAAGCAGCGAAGATAGAAGGCTCATTGACAGAAGAAGTTTTGAAGATAGAAGAGATAGGGCAAAAGGCAAAGAAATTCTTACAAAAGATGATTTGGAAAATACATTTAGTTATATAAAAGGACTTGCAGACTTTCTGCCGGAAGAAGTAGGCGCAGATGTCTTAAAACTTAAAATCAATAATCTGCTTGGAAAAATGGACGAAAAGAAAGACGAAGAATAATGCTCTTTGGTCTTGTTACATTTCTTTTAAAAATTTAAATCAGTTTATTATATCCATATAGGTATTCACCAATACCAGATTTTCTCTGGCAAGCGTATATTCTTCTTCTGATAAAGCTTTTTTAAAATATTCTTTTGCTTTTGGAAAATTATTTTCTTCAAAAAATATCGAGCCAATATTGTTATATATAACTGCTTTTGCATGGTTTGAGTCTGCACACCCAAGAGCTTTATCATAATATTCATGCGCTTTTTCTTTTTCTCCGCATTGGCTAAATGCAAAAGCTGTCTCTGTGTAGATATCGCAGTCATTGGGTTTTAGAATTTCTGCTTTTAATAAAAGCGAAAGAGCTTTATTCAGCTCACCTGATTTTATATAAAGTACTCCAAGATTATAATATGGCAAATAATTATCTGGAAATTCTTTTAGGGCATGGAGGAGAATTGTTTCCCCTTCCTTGAAATTTTCTTCAAGAGATTTTTCGATTGCATCAATAATAATTTTGTTAAGTTTTGAAAAATCCATATACTAAAGCAACGGCAATGAAATTATAGATCTACAACAACAGTGACACTGCTGTCAAAATAATTTTTAAAAAATGTTTTTGCAGTCTCTTCATAACCATCAATCTTGCCGAAGTCTTTGCTTTTTCCTGCAATTCTAACTTTGTTGCTTGATATTGCAACAAATGCGCCTCCTGCTATAAGACCCCTGTCGATCTGGTTTGCATCTGCAATGTCTTTATGATAAAGAGAACCTTCACCGTATGTTTTTTCAAATCTCACAAAAAGCTCAGGATCAAAAACTACTTTCTCATTGGCAATTATAAATTTTATAAAAACTTCGCTTTTTTCAAGAGAC
>WRCW01000228.1 GCA_009783755.1 Spirochaetaceae bacterium | reverse complement strand
CTCCTCCAGGGCTTGAAAAAACCCTTTTTTGTCCAGGAGGGGCAGAAGCAATTGAAATAGCAATATCTCTTGCAAAACAGATCACAGGTAATTTTAGAACAATTTCTTTTTGGGATTCATTTCATGGCGCTACCTATCAATCAGCAAGTATCGGAGGAGAAGAACATTTTAAAGGGGGTTATGGCCCCATGGTTCCTGGTGCTTTTAAGGTAGAATTTCCAAATTATTACAGAAACCCATGGAGATTTAAAACAGAAGAAGAAGTAGATAATGAGTACATCAGGCAAATGGAACTTTTATTTAAGAAAGAGCCTGGAATTGCTGCTATTATTGGAGAACCAATATCTGCAACTCCTGTAGTTCCAAGTAAAAATTATTGGATAAAAGTCAAAGAATTGGCAAAAAAATACGGAGCTTTACTTATTTTTGATGAAATAATAGAAGGATTTGGAAGAACAGGAAAGATGTTTGCATCTGAACATTTTGTTACTCCTGATATTTTAGTTCTTGGCAAGTCTCTTGGTGGTGGATTAGTGCCGCTTGCAGGAATTGTTACCAAAGCAGAGTATGATGTTCTTCATGACCGCTCAATAGGTCATTATACACATGAAAAAAATCCATTATGCTGCGCAGCAGGTCTTGCAGAAATAGAATATCTTGAAAAACATAAGCTGGTAGAAAATTCTGCCAAAGTTGGCGAATACACAATAAATAGATTCAATCAGTTAAAAGAGAAACATAAGATTATTGGAAATATTGCAGGCGTGGGATGCCATCTTGGAATAGATCTTGTTAAAAACAGGGAAACAAAAGAGAGGGCTGTAGAAGAAGCAGAAGCAATTATGTACAAATGTATGGAAAAAGGGTTGGCATTTAAAATAATTGAAAGCAATATAATCACACTCCGCCCATCTTTGCTTATTACTATTGATGAGATGGAATGGTGTATAAAAACCATTGAAGATGCAATTATTGAAGTTGAAAATGGTAATTTTTATTAAATAAGTGATTATTTTGATAAGGATCACCCTGTTTTTGGGTTGGAAAGTCTTGTTTTGCACCTATAAAGAAAAAAACTTGCTTTAGGATAATTATTCTGCCATAACCATGGAAAGCTGCCCATATCTATAGATAAAAACTGTGCAGGAGATCTCTGAATATTGTATTTTTTTTATAAATAATTAAATTTTAATTACATATATTTATGTATTTTTCATTTACCATATTGAATATACTATATATAAATGTATAATATGAATTTTAATTAAAGAATAAAATATTAGAAAACTAAAAAAAAGGGTGGATTTATGAAAATCGAATTAGTGCTATTTATAGCAATTTTGGGTAGTGCAATTGCCCTGCTCTATTCATTTATCAGAACAAAATGGATTTATAGCAAACCAATTGAAAACGAAAAACTAAAACAAATTAATGGGTTCGTTGCAGAAGGTGCAATGGCTTTTCTCATGAGAGAATATAAAACACTTATACCATTTGCAATTATTGTTGCGGCATTCCTGGGTATAGCAAACCAGGGATATATAAGGCTTCAGTCTGTTGCATTTTTAATCGGAGCAACATGTTCTGCACTTGCAGGTTTTTTTGGCATGAGAGTTGCAACAGCAGCAAATGCCAGAACAACAACAGCTGCTGCAAAATCAGGTCTTTCAGAAGCTCTTAAAATAGCATTTGCAAGCGGTTCCATGATGGGAATGAGCGTAGTAGGCCTTGCAATGCTTGGAATTTTTATTGTTCTTGTATTTGCAATAATGCTTGTAGGACTTACAATACCAAATTTTTCATTAATGAACTTTACAGAAACAATTACTATCGAACAATTTGACCAGGCAATTCTTCCAATTCTTTCAGGTTTTGCTCTTGGAATGTCTTCTATAGCGCTTTTTGCAAGAGTAGGCGGCGGAATTTTTACAAAAGCTGCTGACGTAGGTGCTGACCTTGTTGGAAAAGTTGAAGCAGGAATTCCGGAAGATGATCCAAGAAACCCTGCTGTTATTGCAGATAATGTAGGCGATAATGTAGGTGATGTTGCTGGTATGGGTGCAGACCTTTTTGAATCTTATGTAGCAGCTCTTGTCGGAGCTATGATTCTTGGAGCTGTAATCACTGTTGATTCACTTACAATGCAATTTAAGCTTATTTTCCTTCCAATTATTCTTTGTGTTGTAGGTATAGTTTGTTCTCTTGTTGGGATTTTAACTGTAAAAGCAAAACCAGACTCAAATCCACAGACAGCTCTCAATATGGGAACTTTTATAGCAGCAATTCTTACAACAGCATTGACCTTCCCAGTCTGCTACTATTTCTTTGCAGGCGAGACATTTAATAATGGAGCAGGATATCTCCATGTAAGTTTTGCATCTATTATTGGTCTTGCAACAGGTGTAGGAATTGGACTTATTACAGAATTTTTTACAGGAACACATAAAAAACCTGTTGAATCAATCGTTAAAGCATGTGAGACAGGACCTGCAACTACAATCATCACAGGTATAGGCGTAGGTATGCTTTCATGCTTACCAGCAGTTGTTCTTGTTACAGCAGCAATTATTTCAAGTTATTTATTAGCAGGACTTTATGGTGTAGCTATTGCAGGACTTGGAATGCTTCTTACCCTTGGTATACAGCTTGCTGTTGATGCTTACGGCCCTGTTGCAGATAATTCAGGTGGTATGGCAGAGATGGCAGGATTTCCGAAAGAAGTAAGAGTTATCACCGATAAACTCGATGCAGTAGGAAATACAACCGCAGCTATTGGAAAAGGGTTTGCAATTGGTTCTGCAGCTCTTACAGCTATTGTACTTTTTT
>WRCW01000227.1 GCA_009783755.1 Spirochaetaceae bacterium | reverse complement strand
TATTCCGCCATTTGTAGCATGGATACCGGTGGTGGCGTTTTCTATTTTGCCGCCGTTTAATATCTGAACGTAGCCTTGATGTTGTTGTTGAAGGGGTTGGTTGGGGTTGCCTAAAACGGTGATGCCTTGCCACATTTCGCCTTCGCAGGCGTTGGTGAGGGTGCCGCCGTTGAGGATGAGTTTGGCGCCGGGGTGGATGTTGATGGATACGTTAGAGCATAACTCTATAGTATCCGTAACAGTTAAAGTAACAGAAGGATTAATGATCACATTTCCATAAATGCGTTTTTTTGAGTTCCATACTTGAGATGACGTGATAATACTGTCATTTGTCCATGATTGTGCCATAGCCACTGCTTTGTAAGCATTGACACGACCTGCTTTCAAACTTGGATATAAATGCGCGTCTGCTATTGGGTCTGCAGTTGTTTGAATAATATACTTAATATCTGTAGAAGATAAACACTTGTTAATACTTTTTAACAAAGCACACACTCCAGCTACTATTGGTGCTGCAAAAGAGGTTCCTACACAACTTCCATAATATGGCCATGTGCTAGTATTTCCATTATCATATCTTGTTGCTCCCATCATTCTATATCCTGGAGCACAGATACTTACTTGGGAGAAACTTGCATGGGTTGTCCCTGCATAATTAGTATGGTTATCATCTTTATCGGTACTAGTAACAATAATAATTCTATTATCAACTTGATACGCAAAAGGAAACAAATCATTATCCGTAGTGTATTGATCATTACCTGCCGATCTAACAATAACAGTATTATTATCTAAAACCTCTTTTACTAAAAGTTTTTCTCGTTCACTCGCAAAAGTTACTCCGCCCCAAGAAAAACTAATCACATCTGCTCCTTTTTCAAAAGAAGCATGATAAGCATAATCAGCAGCAGACTTATATCCATAGTCGTAAAACCTTAGCATTGTATTAAATCCCACCGAAGCTAACAGCCCTCCTCCATCTGTTTCAGCTCCAGCAAAACTTGCCACAGTAGTACCGTGACTTGGGACATTAGGATAATAGCCAAAAGGGTTACCTGTATAAGAATCGGTTGTAGAGACTATTTTATTTTCTAAATCAGGATGTGAAATATCAAAACCTAGATCTAAAATTGCGATAGTAATATTAAGAGAACCTTTGGTAATATCCCAAGCTTTATCTGCCTCAATGATCTTTAAATGCCATAACCATGGGATTCCATCCGGGCCAATAACATACCACATAGGATCCGATGGATCATAATGAGGATGTCCTAAATCTTGAGCATATTCAATATCAGAAAATTGATCTGAATAATTCTCGTTAAGAAATGCAGCAAGTTGGTCAACATTGCAATTACATTCTATAGCTACGAATCCTCTCAGATAATCATTCTTAGTTTTAGGATAGGCATATCTGTAAGAAAAAACGTTAAAAGCTTTAAAAGCATTATTTAGATTATCATCAATATTAATCAGTTGTTTTCCATTATGAGTTACTGTATTCGTATCAATAATATAAGCTACCAAATATCCATATTCTTGTGTCTCTTGAGAAAAACTAGACAATAAGCATAAATTGAACAAGATTGAAAATTGAATTTTATAAACATTTCTCATAGCCTAATAAATTATTAATTTTTTCGTGATTCTTTTGTCGTCTATATAAATAACAAGCAAATAGATTCCGCTCCTTATCTGAGATATATCAATTTGATGGTTTTTTTCAAACAAATTATATGATAAGATTAATACCATATTCCCTATCATATCCCACAGTTCTATAGTTGGTAAAAAGTTTTCAAACTCATCGGGTGTCTTAATATTAAAAAAATGTGAAGCCGGATTAGGAAAAATTTCTATTTGATCGATTACAGTAAGATCATTAATTTTTATGAGTTCACACCTATTGTAGAGACTATTCTGCCACATAAGTTCATTATTATTAAAAAAACAGGTTAAATCTTCCTTCTCATTTATTTCTTCAATTAATGGTCTTATGTTAAGAGGAAATAAAACACCATGTGTACTACCTATCCCTTCAATCCATTTTTCTTCTAAACATCTCATATCTCCTGTTAGAATCGGTTTAAATATAATACATTTTCTATAATGACTTTGAATTAAAATATAATCAATTTGCTTTACAATTAAACAGGTATCTTGAGGAAAATAAATAGGATTATTGGCATCTTCAAAATGAAGAAATTTTACAGTATCTCCTACCTGCAAATTAAAATCGTATAAAGTAGTAATAATTCCATCAGGAGTGCAAAATCGTATAATCTTGTCTGTTTCTATATAAGCTCCTTGATAAGCAGTTGCTCCTTTATGATGTAAAATGGTAGAACTGCTCGTTAAAACAATTTTAGTCCAAATTGCACCATTTATAAGTGTGTCTCCTGCAGTAGAATATTCGTTATTATATGCTATATAAAGCTCAGGATGTCCCGGAACAACGGAGGCAGGTGGTACATAAAACACATTCCAAGTAGCATCACTTGTTGGTATAGGAATGTATTGGTATTCTTGAGCTACAATTGTACTCCATAATATAGTGTTAAGCAAAAAAATAACCCTTTTTTTCATATTTCGTAATTTTTAATCCATAATTTAATGCTATTTTTTCACAAATTTCTCAACTCTGTTATCTTCAAATTTTATAAAATATATTCCTGCTTTTAAATGGTTTACATTTACCGATTGCACAAATTTCTCGTTTTTTAATAATACTCTGCCTTGTATATCCATAATTTCAAATTTGCTTTCCTTTTTAAAATACAGTTGATCTGTTGCAGGGTTTGGAAAAACAACCTGAGTAGCAAAAGAATTGTCTTGCTCTT
>WRCW01000226.1 GCA_009783755.1 Spirochaetaceae bacterium | reverse complement strand
GATAGTTATTTAGGAATAATTTAGTCTGTTATAATTTTATTTCCAACCCTTCATGGGATAAGACAAATTTTGTTTTATTCAGCTTCAAATCTTTGGCTATCTCTTCCAGTTTGTCGTCACTATGTGTTGGATTATAATGAAAAGCAACCAGGGTATTTATATTGGCTTTTTCTGCATTTTCAACAGCCATTGTGTAAGTCGAATGTCCAAAACCTTGTACTATCATTTTATCAGAATTATATTCTTCATCAGTATATTGAGTGTCATGGATCATTACATCAGCGCCTTTTGCAAAAGCAATAACTCTTTGATCCCCGCCAACTCTTGATTCAATGTCCCAAATACAAGCAACAGATTTTTTATTTTCAAGATCGGTTATACGATAGTAAATTGATCCTTGTTGTGGATGAGATGGAGCAAATGATTGCATTGCATTAATCTTAAATACTGGATTACGTGGTGGTTTTAAATCAGTTATGACTTCTCCTTTCCTGCCAATATAGAATGTTTGACCATCGCTGATAACGCCATGTATACGTTCACTTTTAAGATCTTTATACTCAATTGGATATGAAGGAGGCGCCATCTTGTCGCAAAGCACCATGCCAACATTTTTTTTAAGAGAGGATGGGCCAAGTAAATGAAGTTTTACGCCAGGTATAAAATTAGGCGCAAAAAATGTGAAACCTTCGGTATGATCAGGATGAAGATGAGTAAATAAGATCGGGAACTCCCATGTCGCTGTTTTACTAAACATTTTTGGTAAAATATCCTTACCAGCTTCTATGAGACCAAGACCTGCATCAATGTAAACAGGAATCGTTATTCCATCAACTTCTTTAAAAATACCGACACACGAAGTGCGGCCACCATACCGCAGCATATCTTTGTTTGGAGCAGGATAGCTCCCTCGCACTCCAAAAAATTTAATTAACATAAACTTGTCCTTTTATCGAAATAAATTGAATATTTCACTCATCTATTTACTTGAGTATAATTATATATATCAGTTTTTATTATTGTCAAGAAATGTTTTTATTATATGGTATTTAGTAATTAACGTATCATTTACCCTGATATCATCAATTCTATGACTTGCTGCTCTGAATCAAATACCCCAAGACTTCTGATGAAAGATAGATATAACAGGAAGCTATATTGAGCTCTAATAAGCTGATTTTGATTAGAACTTACCATTGCTACAGCATCTGAAAGTTCGGATATTGATGCTGATGAAAGTCTGTAGAGTTCCATTTTATTTTCAAGCTGTTTTTGGGAGTACTCCAGTGCCTTGCGGGAGGAAATAACAGAGCTTGCCTGAGCAATGCAGTTTAGGACCCCTGACTGTATTTCAATATCCAAAGAGAGTTCTGTTTCCATATAATCAAGGCTTGCCTGTTCCTGTGCTATTTTTTTATTTTGAACATTATTTCTTGTTACCCAAAAATTTAAAGGGACACTGCCAGATATGGAGAGCTTGCCCGGAGTACTATCTGCGCCATGAATATTGTTGTAAGTTAATCCTGTTGATACGCCCAGATTTATATGAGGTAAATAATCTTTTGTAGCAAGATCAACTGCCCTGTCCGCTTTCTTTGATGATAGAGAAGATTTTGCAAGCAAAGGATTATTAACATATACTGCTTCTCCAAAAGTAGAGATTATTTTATCAATATCAATATCTGACAACTTTGATAGTTTTTGAATCGCATCCTCATAGGTTTCAAAATCAATTGCTTCCAGCCCTGGTATTTCTTTTAAACCTGTAATAGATTTTAGTTTTGCTATACTAAGAGCAAGGTCTCTTTTTGCAAGGCTTTGATTTGTCTTTTTAGATTCATTTTCAGCTACTGCCTGCAGATAATCTCCAATGCTTATAACTCCGCTTTCATGCCTTATCTCTGCAATTGCAAGACCAAGCACAGAAACTTCAAGCAAAGAGTTTGCTGCATCAAGCGATGCCTTGGATTCAAGGACTCCGTAATATGCTGCATCTGCAGAATCAAGTACTCTAAAATATTCCTGTAAGGCTTCTTTACGAGCTATTTCTGTTGAAAGTTTATTTATTGAAATTATAACAGAATTTCTTCCTCCATCCCATATTTTTTGAGAAAGACTAATATTAGCTCCTGCATCATAACTATCTGTAATATTTGATTCTCCTCCCCAAAGGTTTCCTCCTGCAGAACCTCCAAGGGAAAAAGAGGGGAAGTTATCATAGTTCTGCGCTTTTTCATTAAGAATAGAACTTTCTACAGATAAATTGAGTTTTGATAGTATTTTAGAATTTGATAAAGCAAAGGAGCGTATTTGATTTATATTTAAAGTATCTTCTGCAATACAGAGTGCTCCAACAAAGATAATTAAAATTACTACCAAAGATATTTTTAGCTTCATAATTAGCTCCTTTTACTCATAACGCAGCGCATCAATGGGATATAACCCTGCTGCTTTTCTTGCAGGATAATAACCAAAAAATATTCCAACTATGGCTGCAAATAATACAGAGATAAGAATTACAACAGGATTTATATATGTCTGGATTGACATAAATGCAGTTAAAAATTTACAGACAAGTATAGAAAAAATAATCCCTATAATACCGCCTATAAGGCTTAAGATGATCGACTCTGAAAGAAATTGAAAAAGTATATCTTTTTTTCTTGCTCCAACTGCCATTCTTATTCCTATTTCTCTTGTTCGTTCAGTTACTGAAACAAGCATTATGTTCATGATCCCTATTCCTCCAACAACAAGAGAGACTCCGGCAATTGCTGCAAGAAGATTTGTAAGTACCTGAGATGTTTTGGATACTGTTGCTATCAGGTCAGCCATATTCAT
>WRCW01000225.1 GCA_009783755.1 Spirochaetaceae bacterium | reverse complement strand
TTTCTGCGAAAATGTATTTTTTCATTCTCGGATCCCATCTTTTTGTCTGATGACCAAAATGTACACCAGATTCCAGTAGATTTTTCATTGTAACTACTGCCACTTTTTCCTCCTAAAATACCGGTTCTGTTTACCGGTTTATCCGTCTCTTATTCTCGATCAGTTTTCTATTCTTTTTTATACTCATCCCAATTCAGGTTGGGGAATATAATTTTTACTCAGAAAAGCTGCCGGAAGATTTATATACAGGATACCCTGCGTCGGAAAGCATACTAAAAAAAAGATGTATTGGCAACCCCATTACATTGCTATATGAGCCTTTGATATGGCTAATAAAAAACTCCCCTTTTCCCTGAATTCTATACCCTCCTGCTGCCCCTATCCATTCTTCTGTAGAGAGATACCATTTAATGTCATTTTCGCCCATTTTTGAAAAAAATACTGATGTTGTATCATCTTTAACAACTATTTTTCCGCTGTTTCTGTCAAAAAGCGCAAGTGCTGTTATAACCTTATGTTCTTTTCCTGATAAATACCCAAGAAATTCTTTAGCTTCTTCGATAGAAGATGGTTTTCCAATTATCCTTTTTCCGCATGAAACGATTGTATCTGCAGCAAGAAACCATCTCATATTTTTTAGAGAGCTATCTTCCAGAGCATTTTTTAATTTTTTTTCAGCAAGTTCTTTAACTGATTCCGGCAGTTTCCATTTTAATACTGTCTCATCAATATTTTGAGGTTTTGTAATAAAAGGGATCTCAAGCTTTTTTAAGATATCATTTCTTCTGGGAGATAATGATGCAAGCACTATTATATTTTCTGTTTTTTCTGACTCTTTTCTTTCTTTCTCTGTTTTATCACTAACCACGCTTGTTTCCTGTTATAATCTTTTTTATAATAAAAATCGTTAAAACACCGCCTATAACTGTGCCTGGATTTATCGAAACATAAAACATCAATACAGAAATATCAAATCCAATTGGGCCTGCCGAATAAGAGAGATCAATATCAAAATTCTGTAATATTATACGGATGAGTTCCCATATAAGCGTTCCTGCTGCACAACCTGCAATTATTGAATATAAATATAGTTTTGTTTTTTTTCTCATATTTGTAATGTGCCTGTATTATCTAAAAACTCTATTTATTATATCTTTACAGTTCGTTTTTTTCTATACCAGATATAAAGGGTGATATTGATTTTTAAAGAATAGTCTAGTAAATTTACGTTTTAAATATGGCAAAAATATCAGCTTTTACACAAAAAGAAATACCACTTCTCCTAAAAACAGAAGAAATAATCAAAGAAAAAAGAATGGATCTTTATGATCTTTTTACAAAGAAAAACACAGATCTTGAAATTTTTGCAGATATAGTTTCAAGGACTCCCTCTTTAAAACAAAGAGAGCAATATGGCAATTCAAAAAGAGATATAATCACCATGGTCGATAAGCTTTCTTCAATTGGCCCAACAAATCAGCTAACTTTACCTACAAGAGCCATACTTGGCAGAAGTTTTATTATAGCAAAGATCAACTTTTATTATTTTATTTTAAAGGCTTTATCGTACGATGATGTTTATAAAAATTTAGAAAATGAAATAAATAAGTATTGCGAAAAACTTGTTTTCTCTTTAATGGCAGAAGAAACTTATGAGATAATAATAGAAAATAATTTATCCAATAAAAATATTGCAAGAATTGCTGCTGACGATCTTTCCCATCTTTGGGAATATAGAATGGATAGAAACCTTGATTCTTTTTCCCCGCCTCTTGTGGCTCTGTGGAAGGAGAGGTGTACTGTTATACCTGTTCTTGGAACACTAAAGGGTACTATGGAAGTTTTAATGCTTTCTTCCAAGCTTTCAGATGAATGGATCAATTTTCTTTCCAAAAAAGCAGATATAAATAATATGCAAGCTCTTGAAGAATTTATATTTGGACTAAACCATGAAGAAATAACTTCTCTTAGAAAATTTATGACAGCATCCGATATGTCTGCAATAAGCAGAGTTGATGCAGTAGAGATATTAAAAAAAGAATATGGATATAAAGAGGAAGAATGTATTTTTCTAAAAGGTGATGCAAAAGAAATTTATTCTTTTTTTCATAAGCGGTTGCATGATACCAGAATAAGAAAATCAAAACATGGCGATGGGCCTATGCAGACCATTGAAGAACTTTTTCTAATATATCTTCTTGAAAAAAAAGAGAAATGATTTGCTGTCGCATTACGAGCAGCGACACCCCGCGACTCTACGCAATCCGTGCCGCTACCCCATAGATATCAGAGTTGTAAAAAGAACCAGAAATATTATTCTCTTGTAAGTTGCCTGTATTTTATTCTATGCGGTTGGTCTGCGCTTATTCCAAGGCGCTCTTTCATATTTGCTTCATACTCAGAATAGTTTCCTTCAGACCAAAACACTTTGCTATCCCCTTCAAATGCAAGGATATGGGTTGCAATCCTGTCCAAAAACCACCTGTCATGGCTTATAACAACAGCGCATCCTCCAAAATTTACAAGCCCCTCTTCAAGCGCTCTCATTGTATTAACATCAAGGTCATTTGTAGGCTCATCAAGGAGAATTACGTTAGCTCCCTCCTTAAGCATCATTGAAATATTTACCCTGTTTCTTTCACCGCCGGAAAGAATACCCATTTTTTTCTGCTGATCTGCTCCGGAAAAATTAAATTTCGCAACATATGCTCTTGAGTTGATTTCCCTGTTCCCAAGTTTGACAATATCGCTTCCACCTGAAATCGTATCATATACTGTTTTATTTGGTTCAAGCTTTTCCCTTGTCTGGTCAACGTAGGCAAGTTTTACTGTTTCTCCCAATCTGATTGTCCCTTTATCGGGTTTTTCCTGACCTGTTATCATTTTAAAAAGTGTTGTTTTTCCTGCTCCATTA
>WRCW01000224.1 GCA_009783755.1 Spirochaetaceae bacterium | reverse complement strand
TGATCCATATGGCAATATCGGAAAAGGATTCAGCCTAAGCGCTTATCTGGAAATAACAAATTTTTCATTTCTTATACTAGTTGGAAGAACAGTAAAACTAAGTATTTTTACAACAGTTATCTGTCTTTCCATCGGAATACCGGTTGCTTATGCAATGGCAAGAATGGAGAAAAGATGGCAGCAAAATTTCATGCTCCTTGTTATTATCCCTTTTTGGACCAATTTTTTAATAAGAATTTACGCATGGAAAATCATTCTTCATCCTGAAGGATTTCTTAAACAGTTTCTGGTTTTCATAAAACTGGTGCCGGAATCTGCATCTCTTTTGTACAATGAAGGGGCAGTACTGCTCGTACTGGTTTACACCTATCTCCCTTTTGCAATCCTTCCACTCTATTCAGCTGCAGAAAAATTTGATTTTCAGCTTCTTGAAGCAGCAAGAGATCTTGGGAGTTCAAGTATCAAGTCATTTATAAAAATATTTCTTCCAGGAATAAGCGTAGGTATTGTCTCGGCTATTATGGTTGTCTTTATTCCAGCACTTGGCACCTATATAATACCGGATATGGTAGGAGGACCTACCAGTGAAATGCTTGGAAATAAAATTGCTCAAAGAGTATTTACAGACAGGCACCTTCCAAAAGGGAGTGCATTATCAACAATTCTTATACTTGCTTTCGTAATTCCCCCTTTAATACAATTAATTATAAGGAAAACAAAAAAGCCTGTTAAAATCGCTCCCAGGAGAATTCTAGAAAAATGAAACACAGCAAATTTCCTTTTATACTTACAATAATAGTTTTAGTTTTCTTCTGGCTTCCAATCCTGATTCTTATATTTAATTCATTTAATGCATCCAGATTCGGATCTGTATGGGGTGGCTTTACATTAAAATGGTATGAAAAACTTTTTGCAGACACCAATGTATGGAGATCTGTTGAAAATACAGCGATAGTAACTGTTGTATCGACTGCAGTTTCTCTTGTTATAGGAAGTCTTGCAGGATTCGCGCTTCACAGATATAAATCAAAATTTCAAAAAATACATATGGGACTTATATGGGTTCCGCTGGTAATCCCCGATATATTGATGGGAATGAGCCTGCTCCTTTTTTTTATATCTGTAAAAATACCTCTTGGTCTTTTTACAATAATATTGGGACACATAACATTTTGTATCAGCTATGTTGCAGTAACTATACTTGCAAGGCTTCAGGATTTTGATTATACAGTTGTGGAAGCAGCGCGGGATCTTGGTGCACGCGGCTGGACACTTTTCAGGAAAATATATTTGCCGCTCCTTACTCCCGGACTTCTTGCAGGAGCCATGCTTTCCATAACACTGTCACTCGATGATTTTATTATTACATTCTTTACAGCAGGACCAGGTTCCTCAACACTTCCGCTGCAGATATACAGCATGATAAAATTCGGAACCCCTCCTGTAATAAATGCATTGTCAACATTATTTTTAATGCTAACATTTTTATTAGCGCTTATATATCAAAGATTATCAAGGAGAAATTCATGAAAAAATTGTTTTTTACGATGCTGGCTTTCCTGATCCTGTTTTCTATGCTTTTGGGATGCGGGGGCTCAAAACAAAAGCTCTATCTTTACAACTGGTCTGACTATATCAAAAAAGATCTGGTAAAAGATTTTGAAAAAGAGAATAACTGCAGAGTTGTTATGGATTTTTATGATTCCAATGAGGCAATGTATGCCAAACTTAAAGCAGGGGCAAAGGGTTATGATATTGTTATCCCAACAGGTTATATGGTTAAGATAATGGCTCATGATGGGATGATCCAGCCAATTGATCTCTCAAAAATACCTAATATAGCTAACATTGATGAAAAATATCTTCCATTTACACTTGATCCTGAAATGAAATTTAGCGTGCCTTATATGATAAGTAATTCAGGAATAGGTTATCTTGAAAATAAAGTTGATGCTTCATTTGTTCCTACATGGGGAATTTTTGGGGACCAAAAATATGCAGGAAGAATGACAATGTTAAATGACATGAGAGAAACCATTGGATCTGTGTTAAGATATCTTGGATATAGTATGAATTCAATAAATGTTTCAGAACTTGAAGAAGCAGGAGAATTATTAATTACATGGAAGAGAAACCTTGCAAAATTTGAAGCAGATCAATATAAAAATGGACTTATATCAGGTGAATTCATTATAGCACATGGCTATAGCGGAGATGTGTTTCAGGTAATGGAAGAAAATGAAAATATTAAATACGCAATACCTATGGAAGGGACAACAATTTCTTGCGATAATATGGTAATACTTAAAGATTCAAAAAATATTGATCTGGCATATACCTTTATCAATTATATGTTAAAACCTGAAGTAGCTGCTGCAAATATTGAGTACGTATACTTCCTGGCTCCAAATAAAGCAGCTTATGAACTTGTAAGCGAAGAAGTACGCAATGAGCCGGCTATTTTTATACCTAATGAGTTATTGATGAAAAGTGAAGTTATTTTAGACCTTGGGGAAAATAATAAACTTTATACAAATATCTGGGATAAAGTAAAAGCTGCAAAGTAGAAAACTTTTATGATAAAAAGTATCGGCATTCTTGGCTTCGGAAATATGGGAGAAGCTATTGCAAAAGGGGTATTAAAAGCTCATCCTGCCTGCTTGATTTTTGCTTATGATAAATCAAAAGAAAAAATGAAAAATGTTTTTTCTTCCAAAATAAAAAAGACTTTATCATGCAAAGAACTTTTTACCTCTGCTGATACTATTATTTTTGCAGTAAAACCGCAGGATATAAATAAACTCATAGAAGAGATAACAGCCTTCTCTTCAGGGAAAAATATTATTTCGATAATTGCGGGAAAATCCACATCTTTTTTTGCAAAAAAAATAAAGACAAATAATATATGCAGATTCATGCCTAACATAGCAGCGCAAAGAGGTTGC
>WRCW01000223.1 GCA_009783755.1 Spirochaetaceae bacterium | reverse complement strand
CGCAAGCGTAGCAAGAAGATCTCCTTTTAGTTTGTTTTCAATAAAATCAAGTTCTTTTAGGTCAATACGATCAAATTCCATTTCGCGATACGGTTTTCCCCTGTTGATGTTAAAATGATATACGACCTTGCGGTCCTCGCCATGCACAGGGGAGGTTCCCTGCGCAACAATTATGCTTTTTCCATAATCCTGATGGCTCACAAGATGGGCAATTGCAGAACGGTCTATCCCATGGATAACATTCTGCCTTTTCAATGCTTCAAAGATTTCATCTGCTGTGGGTGGAGCAGCTCCTTTCTTGGGAGCATCTACAGTCACACACGCAGTCATGGCAACCTCATCCACGCTTACACGAATAGCAGCTATAAGGAGATCTCCTCCTGGCCATTCCACAAGACGTTCTGGAGTGCTGGATGCTGTTGCAATAAAATCCCTTAATAAGCGTACCGGAACCTTGGGAATCTTTAAAACCTTCATTTTGTTTTCGATTTCCTCAGGATAAACAGGCTTTCCCTTGCCTTCCGGAGGGAACACTGTAAGCCAAGCCCAACCTTTCTGGTAAAAAAGGGAAAAACTTCCATCTATAGACTCAAGGGTATTTGACATACATCAAGTGTAATAGCATAGATGTTGTTTTGTAAAGAAATATCAATATTTTTGTATTTAGTTTTTTTGATAAACATGGATATATTGATAAATATTTAAAGCCAAGTAAATCTTGAATAAAAAAAAGAGTAAATATATACTTTTTAAAATTCTTCAGGAGCAATTTTATTAAAATCTTAATTATTGGCGGAGCAGGTTACATTGGTTCGCATGTTGCACGAAAGTTTTTAGATGAGAGTTGTAATGTAACTGTATATGATAATTTCTCGTCAGGATGTTGGGAAAACATTTTTCCTGATGAAACAGTTATAGAAGGTGATATTCTCGATACAGAAAAACTGGAATCTGTGGCAAAGCAGGGGTTTGATGGAATAATCCATCTTGCAGCATTTAAAGCAGCAGGAGAATCAATGTTGCTGCCTGAAAAATATTCTGTTAATAATATCAGCGGCACTATAAATATTATTAATTGCGCTTCAAAAGCTGGGATCAAAAATATCGTGTTTTCATCATCTGCAGCAGTCTATGGGGAACCAGCATATTTGCCAATAGATGAAGATCATCCTTTAAATCCGGAAAATTATTATGGATATACTAAACTTCAAATAGAAGGGCTTCTTGCCTGGTACGATAAACTTAAGGGGATCAAATCTGCATCGCTACGTTACTTTAATGCAGCAGGATATGATATAAAAGGGAGAATAAAAGGGCTTGAAAGAAATCCAGCAAATCTTTTGCCTGTAATTATGGAAACTGCTGCAGGGATAAGGAAAAAAATCAATATTTTTGGGAATGACTACCCTACTCCGGATGGCACATGCATAAGGGATTATGTTCATGTAACAGATCTTGCAGATGCCCATTTTCTATCCATGATATATCTTATAAAAGAAAATAAAAGCATAACAATAAATCTTGGTAGTGATACAGGGTTAAGTGTTCTTGAGATGATCGAGAAAGCAAGAAAAATCACAGGCAAGCCCATACTTTCCGAAATTGCTCCAAGACGGGCAGGAGATCCTGTTAAGCTTATTGCAAAATCAGATAAAGCTGAAAAAATCCTTGCAGGCTGGCATGCAAAAAACAGCACAGCAGAAATTCTTATTTCTTCTTCCTGGGAAGTGTATAAGAAAAACTGACACCTGAAAACCAGAAAGATTGTGATTTTGCTTCAAAAAAGATGTCGCTAACAGCGTTAGCCAATTGATCTAGCTTACATCACATTATGGTACAGGAAAAAGAATTTGAATTGGTGAAGAACTATCAATTATTGTCCCATTTCCAATTTGACCAAATTCATTTCGCCCCCAAATCCATAAAGTGTCATCATTTTTTATAGCAGCAACGTGACTATCTCCTGCTGAAACAGCTTTAAAAGAATCAGTTGTTGGTGAAGCGGAAACTTGACCATAAGTATCTGATCCCCATCCAACAACCTTTCCATCGGTTTTTATTCCAACAGAGAATCCATTACCTGCTGAGACAGATTTAAATAGACCAACTGGTGGTGTAGTTTGGGAACTATCATCTAATCCCCAAGTAATCACATTATCATCAATTTTTATTCCAATAGCAAATCCATTACCTGCTGAAATGGCTTTAAAAGAATCAGATGTTGGTGAAGCAGAAACTTGACCATAAGTATCTGATCCCCATCCAACAACCTTTCCATCGGTTTTTATTCCAACAGAGAATCCATTACCTGCTGAGACAGATTTAAATAGACCAACTGGTGGTATAGTTTGACCACTATCATCTAATCCCCAACCAAGTACTCTATCATCAATTTTTATTCCAACAGAGAATTGATAACCTGCCGAGATAGATTTAAATGAATCAGATGGGGGTGATGTTTGATTATGATTATTGCTTCCAAATCCCATTACTTTACCATCTGATTTTATAATCAATGTATGATCATATCCTGCTGATGCGGATATTACATTGCTCATTATCTTTTTAGGGATGAGTCTGTTAATAGTTGTACCATCACCCAGTTGTCCGCAATCATTTAATCCCCATGCCCACAGACTACCATCTTCCGTTATAGCAACTGTGTGACCATAACCTGCAGAAACCTCAACTACTTTTAGTGGAAGCATTTTTGGATCACCATCTCCGCCATTACCAGCTCCGGATTCTTCGCATCCCATAACTAAAACTAAACTGAAAGCAATTAGTATCACAATAACTTTTACATTCATAATACTTTCATCTTCCTTTAAAATATGTTATGGCAACGTATGAGATTGACCTGCTCCAATATTCGACAATGTAGGCAAATTATTGCTCCCTAACCGCCATGGATTTCCTGTACCAAATAAAAACCCTAAGCTTTGCCAAAATGCCT
>WRCW01000222.1 GCA_009783755.1 Spirochaetaceae bacterium | reverse complement strand
TGGAACAACAAAGTGTTTTGCAGGGTATAATGTTATATATTCGTATTCTCCTATAATTTCTCCTGATATTGGATTAAATTCGCTTATCTTTACTATTTTTTCCCAATCAAGTTCTATTCTGTACCCATTTTTTATATATGAAGGGAATATATCGATTATTTCCCCTCTTATTCTAAAACAACCTCTAACAGGGGTAAGATCATTCCTTTCATATTGCATCTGCACAAGAGATTTTGCCATTTCCAGTGTATCAATTTTATCTTCTTCTCTAAAGCGATAACGCATATCCTTATAGGACTTTGGATCTCCAAGGCCATATATGCACGATACAGTTGAAACAATGATTACATCATTTCTTTCCAGAAGTGAAGATGTCGCAGAAAGCCTAAGTCTTTCTATCTCATCGTTTATTGAGGCATCTTTTTCTATATATAGATCTTTTGAGGGGACATAAGCTTCTGGTTGATAATAATCATAGTATGAAACAAAATATTCAACAGCATTTTCAGGAAAAAAGTCTGTAAACTCTCTGTAGAGTTGTGCAGCTAAAGTTTTGTTGTGCGATAGTACAAGTACAGGCTTGTTTATTTTTTCAATGATTTTAGCCATTGTAAAAGTTTTTCCTGAACCTGTTACCCCTTTTAATGTTTGTATTTTGAGCCCTTTTTCCATTCCATCTGCAAGTTCATTTATTGCTTTTATTTGATCTCCTGCAGGTTCAAAATCAGATACTACTTTAAATTTGTTCAAGTATATTACCTCTGGTGTCTGTCAGAAAGTCCAACAGAGATCTCCATCTCTTTTTTATTGCGGATGATTTTAACTTTGACAACTTCACCAGGTTTTTTATCTTCAAGAGCGCTATAAAAATCTGCCAGTGCTTTAGTTGCTAGTCCATCAATTTCAATAATAATATCTCCACCAATCAAAAATGTTGACCTGCCATATCTGACAGCTTCTGTCCCTCCTTTAAGCCCTGCTTTTTCAGCAGTACTCCCTTTAGCAACTTTGGAAATTAGGATCCCCTTGCTAACAGGAAGCGAAGCATATCTTACAAGCTCAGGAAATATTTGCACAGTCTCAATATCTATCCAACCTCTGTTTACTTTTCCATATTTTATAAGATCAGGAACTACTCTTTTTGCAGTATCAACAGGAACCGCAAATCCGATCCCTATCGAACCTCCGGATGGAGAATAGATCATGGTATTTATCCCAATCATTTCTCCTTTGGAATCGATCATAGGACCACCTGAATTTCCTGGATTGATTGATGCATCAGTTTGTATCATATCTTTTACAATGTAGCGGCTACCTGAATTTGGCTGAACAGGACGACCAAGCCCAGAAATTACACCTGTAGTAAGTGTTCTTTCATAACCAAATGGGTTTCCTATTGCAAGAACTTTTTGTCCTACAAGCAGATCTGAAGAATCTCCCATTGGAATAGTTACAAGTTTTTTATTTTTTGAGTCGATCTTAACAACTGCAAGATCATTTTCATGATCAACTCCTATAACATTTCCATCAAACTGAGAACCATCCGCAAGGGTCACATATACTTTATAGGCATTTTCAAGAACATGTTTGTTTGTAAGGATATAGCCTCTGTGATCTATTATTGTCCCTGAACCGCTTCCTCCCTGTCTAGGAACAGGTTCAAGAAACCAGTTTAGTGTTACAATTTCTATAGAGATATTAACAACAGCTTCGTTAAGCTGCTGATATATGTTTATATTTTCAAGTTCATCAGGTAAATAGCGGCTGTTATCTTTTATTTTATAGAGTTCAGATGGCTTATTATCTGTTTGTAAAATAAAATCTGCTATGGTATTTTTGGATAGATCTTCTGCTATTATTTGAGGTATTTCAGATTGAGTTATATCAGATACTATCTCTTTTTTAAAGGTTACTTTAAGGACTCCTAACCATACAAGAAATAGTATTACCACAAATACTGTTGCTATAGAATAAAAAACAACCTGACTACGAGAGTATAGTTTCATTCTTATAATATAATAATTAATGTCCTATTTTTTCAAGAGAATAATTAAAATGAATACCCCAAGCCTATTCTTACATAAGGCATAACATCCAGTATTTTTCCTGATTTAAAATCCAATCCCATGCTTATTGGCAGTACAAAGCCATCTGGCTTGCCTATATCAATTTTCCAACCCATGCCCGGCTGAATCAGAAATCCTCCTCTTCTTGCCAATAAATCTTCTTCTTCTAAAATCGTAAAATACCAGCCTAAAGTAAGTAGCCCCAAAACCATATGTCTCATCATATCTACTGCGCCTCTTCCGTATGAGTAGCCAAGCCCCATTTCAAGGTAATAAGATCCGCCAAAGGGATATACTCTTCCTTTGCCAGAAACAGTAAATTCGTCTATCAAAGCAAGTGTGGTATATGAGATATCAGCCAAAACAGAAAAATGAGAGTTGAAGATCCGTTCGTAACTTAATGCTGCACCCACGAAACCTAATGAAACAGTAAGATTATTTTTTGCCCTTATCTCATCCTCATATTGAGCGAAAGCATTGCCTGAAATTACAGATAAAACAATAAGTATAATAATTATTTTTTTTGTCATTTCTGAATCCTTTTGGCTAAAATAAAACATCATTGTAGAATATATAATTAGAGTAGGTATTTAACAATGAGTAATTTAGATAATGCCTTTCATTAAGCACCGTTCTTACAGAACAATTAAAGAATTATTTCACCAAATAAAATCTTTGAACTATACCTTCTTTCTATAAGTTATAGTTTTAGTGATTTTTCATAACGCAGTTAATAAGCTGCGTTATGAAGTTTTAATTCTTTTTTTTATTTTACTCAAACCAAAGTTTTGGTCGTAAATTAGTAGCATCCCATATCCATGGATTTGTTTCACTTCCACCTGTATTTAAGACTGTCCATCCAGTAGTTGTATTCCAATTTGCCATAGTGC
>WRCW01000221.1 GCA_009783755.1 Spirochaetaceae bacterium | reverse complement strand
CTGTACACCTGTAACTGCCCACATCGTAATTTGAGACCAAAGAGGTCTGTTGCCAAACAGATTATTATCGTTAACAATAAACTTACAGTTGTTAAAATAACTGACATTTTGAGGAACGGGGTTAGTGCCGTTTGGCGGATATTTCATAAATTCTATAGATCTTCTATTATTTCTAAAAGTAGTATTATCTGCTTTGATAATTCCACCGAAGCTACTCCAGCTAATATTTCCGTTAAGATCTAATCCATAAGTTGCGATAGCATTGTTTGCATTTTCTATTATCGCGCCATTTTTTAGCTCCAACACACCCTGATTGGATTCCGGAGTTTGAGGCAATGTGTCGTTTCCGGCAACGAGGATGCCGTACCAAAGTTTATAGGGACAGGAACTGGTGAGAATGCCGCCATCAAGGGCTAATTTGCCACCAGGTTTGATAGTGATTTTTCCGGAAGATGGCATAAGAACTTTGCATGTTATCGTAAGTTGAGCACCTGATTCAATAATAATATCTCTATATAATTTTACATCAAAGTCTATAAACTTAGTGTCTGTTATTACTAAAGGAACATCCAAAGCAGTTGGGTCGTTTACATATTTTCGAACACTTGTAACTGCAAGAGAATTATGAATTTTATTTATTTGTGTATCAGACAAATAATTTCGCCCACCTCCGAATTGTTGACGCATAATATTAGCAGAGTCACAATTATTTAACGGGTAAAAAATATCTAACAAGCCTAAACTATGCCCTATTTCGTGCCCTAAAGCACTGCTACTCATTGAACCAATAAACCAATTATATATTGTCGGAATCCAAGGTAATCCGGTGTGAACTGTAACCCAATTCTTCATCCAATGATGTTTAACAAATAAATCTGGTGCGTTTATGCGAGAGGCTTGATCGAAGTTCGTACTATTTGGTAAATTGGCTGACCATATATCTTGTCCATAATAATAAGTTGAGTCATTTTCAATTATATTTTTTATGTAGGCACTCTCATTTATATAAAACAAAACATTTATTCCACTTGGCGAACCAGGCGTATTCTCAAAAGTTTGCACCCATTGGGATACTCCTATCCCTTTCCAAAGATTTGAATCTCTTACAAAAGTTGGAGTGCAAACAAAGCGTATTTTAGCATCTTTATTAATTAAACCACATATTTGGTGCAAATTTTTAAAACAATTATTTAATGCTAATTCAAAGTCATCAAAAATTTTAATATGTTCGGGATCATCCGCTTGAAAATTACCACTTCCATCATTTTTTTGAAAAACAATAAAATTAACTCTGACAACTTTTTCTATAGAATTAGGATTAATCATAAAAAATGAAGAGTCATTGTATAAAGGCGATATTTTAGGACAAGAAAGCAAAACAGGGCTATCATCATCTAAGATGTCAGGTTCAATTGTTGGTCCATTAATAGGCACAATAATCTCAAGAAGTTCTATCGGAATCTCGGATTGTGCTTTTAGGACTCCATTGATGAACGGCATAATTAGAATTAATGTAAATAGTTTAATTAGTTTCATAATAATTAGTTTTAATTGATGATATAGTTTGTAAATTTATCTTTCTGACTTAATCAATTTTTCTGTTTTTATCCTAACTCCTCTCGAAAAAAAACTAACAAAATAGATTCCTGTTTTCCACTTAGAAGTGTCGAAATAAGTAGTTGGTTCATATATGTATTTTTCACAAACTATCCTTCCGGCTATATTAGTAATACTAACATCAGTGATGTCTGAAGTTTCAATTGTAAGAATTTCTGTTACAGGGTTAGGATATATTCTAATGTTTATTTTTTCAAAAACGCTAATCCCAATCAATGATTCGGTCCATATTGTATCACAAAGATATCCCTTAAAATTGTGATATAAATTATGGTCTTCATAACATCTAATATTATCTATAAGAATACCACTTACATGCAAACCCTCACACAAATTAAAAGCGCGATGAGGAAAGTAAGTAACCGTATGACCTATGTCTTTAATTATTTTACCTTTAAAACATATACCCACATATTCTCTACCTTCCCAATCCGTTAAGTAATCGCTCACATAAAGGTTTTTCTTTATTACTCCGTCATATTCGGAATAATTAACAGAATCCACCACAACTAACAATTCACAATTATTAATTGAGATAGTCCAACTCTCACCCTGCTCGGCAGCAAAATCATATAAAATAGAAATCTTTCCGTTTTGTTGATTAAACCAATACACTTTATCATTCTCTTTTTTAATATATTCAACAGAAAAAGGTGTTTGAATATCCCAATTGTGTGAACCCTCGCTTTTTATAATTCGTTGAAAAGATTGTCCTTCTATTACAGTATCTCCATTAATAGTCAGAATTTGAGAAAGATACTGATTATAAATAGGGATAACCTCTCGAATAAAACCATAATGCCAAGTTGTGCCTTGGTCATAGTTGTTTTGTGCATTTGCTATATTGCTATAGCAAAACATGGAGAAAAGCAAAAAAATAAATATTTGTTTCATAAATATACCAAGAGACTCCTAAAATTTAGTTTTTGACATTTTAGTTTTTCAAAAAAACGAAGAGCCTCATTAACGTTTTTTTTAAAAACATTAAAACATTGCTGCAAAACTATCAAAATATTTTATTCAACAGTCATTTTTAGAATCTTCATCTACCTATCTGTTTGTCTGATATTTCTGATTTCTTAATGGATAGTAGTTTTAATCGCACAATTTTGTAGATAAAAGAGGCATTTGTATAATAAAAAACGGTAGAAAATGATTGAAAAATGTGTTTTTCAGTATATTAGCGAAAGAAAGGCTGCTCAACCGTCGCCTGCCTTTAATCCTCCTCTTTATTCTCCTCCTCGTACTTCTTAATAATCTCATTTTGAACATCAGCCGGAACTTGTTGGTATTCTGAAAATTTCATTCCGTAAGAGGCGCGGCCTGAGGTGATGGAGCT
>WRCW01000220.1 GCA_009783755.1 Spirochaetaceae bacterium | reverse complement strand
CATCAAATCCTGAAGTTACCTATACAATAAATGTTATAGACGGTGTAATGGAATTGGATATGAAATCCTTTGCTACACCAGGCACAGAGGATTTAGTTAA
This sequence comes from Spirochaetaceae bacterium, assembly GCA_009783755.1. Taxonomy (GTDB): domain Bacteria; phylum Spirochaetota; class Spirochaetia; order CADAEX01; family CADAEX01; genus WQTU01. Next base: position 2,895 of record WRCW01000220.1, on the reverse strand, counting down.
AATATCAGGCGATAAGATCCGTTTTCCTTCTATGATCAAACCAGGGGATAAACTAGAAGATGTTAAAATGACTTTGACTATCAATATAGGTGTCAAAATGACTACAGATATTGCTATCACCCAGAGAGCATGTATTGCCATTGAGGATATAACAGTTCCTGCAGGCAAATTCAAGTGTATCAAATTAACAGAGACAACCTCCACTACTTTTATGCGCCAAACTACTGAAATGAAGATGGCTTCATGGTATGCATTAGGTGTTGGAATAGTAAAGACTGAAATTCACGACAGCAAGGGAAAACTCATATCTACACAGGTACTTGATTCAATCTCAAATTAAGATGTGTTAAATCCCTGAACTATGCATGCTTCAGGGGTTTATATTCTCCAGACTACTTAGCCTTGTATTTATATCAATCAGTTTTTTTTCAAGTGTATCAATAGTCCTAATTATCTTGTTTTTTTCAGCAATAAGTTTTTTAACAGGATCTTCTGATTTTTCACTAAAATCCTTTTTCTCTATAATAAAATCCTTAACAATATCCGGACTTTCTTTTTCAATAAATGACTTTTCAGCCAGAGCACGTTTTTCCGGCACTTTAATTGAAACAACTGTTTTCATATTTTCAAAACCAATTTCAGGTGAAACATCCATGTCATGAATATTTATTAAAGCAACAGCAATAGTTCTATGAATACCAAGTTCCCTGTCTGCATAGTCATCAAAACTTAAATGACGTTCAAAACAATATTTTCTGGCTTTAGCAAGAAGCCCTCCAAGCTCTTTCATAAGCATACCATTTTTAATTATATAATTTTCCCTTATTGTCTTGGTAAGTTTGATAAAATCTTCATCTTCTTTAAAAATATTATTGTAGATTTTTTTTTCTTCTGCTTTTTTAAGGAGATTATGCAAAATAGCCCAAAAGCTTCTTGTATGATACCTTCCAGAAACAGGAACACCGGAACCGCAGCAATGAACATGGTGTGCAAATTCATGTATTGCTGTGTACATTGTATCATCATCACTTTTCATATTTTTACTATGTATGATGATTTCCTTCTTATCAGGTTTATAAAGTCCATCAACTTTTTTACTTTTTTTCCCTGATAAAACAACAGTAAAATCAGGAATATCATCTGCAAGCTGCTGTAATTTTTCTTTTATCTGCTGATTATTCATTTTAGCCTATTAATAGAGAATGTTAAAATTATTTATTCAATAATAAGTTCTGAATATATTGCCTTATACATTTCTTTAAAAAACAGTTCATCATTATTTATATCTTTAAACATTTTTATTGAAACTCTTTCCTGTGCCCGAGCCCAATCAAGCCCAACTTCCCTATATTCCTGGCTCTTATAAGAGAATATATAGCTATCCTCTTTAAGTAGCTCAACTGTTGCATTTGCATTTGTTATAAAAAGGTTATGGAAATTTTTAGGTTGATTCCTGAAATTAATTGTAAAAACAATTGTATATCTTTCATCTCTGTGGCCTGGAGAAAGTCTTATTGCAAGCTCTTCTTTTGAAAATAAAGATTTTGTCTGTTCTATGAAATTATCAATCTCAGCTTCTCCATTAAGAACCAGTTTTAATACAACACTTACTTCATTAACAGTAACAGTAAAATCTTTAAAAGGAACATCTATCTCTTTTTTAAAGAGTTTTGGATTAATTTCTATATGTGGCATTGAGATTTCAGCATATACTTGCTGTTTACCCACAGGTAGGTTCTTAAATTCTACCTTACCTGAATACCTTCCATCTTTTTTTGTAGTAATTTCTGCAACCTTTTTTCCATCAGTTTTTCTAAAAAAGTCAATTTTAAACTCGCCTGTCCTTCTCCCTTCTTTATCTGTAACTGAGACTATAACATCCTGACTGAGTCCCGGCTCTGTAGAAATATGATCAGGTTCTATATTTATTACAAGTCTTGAAAAAACCTTAGCAATATTATTTTCAATTAAATTGATTAAAAGTCCATTATCGTTATCTAAATTACCTCTAACAAGCTCTGGATAAGGGGACTCTGCAATAAATTTCCAGCCATTTAAAAGAAAAGACAATATTTCAACATCGCTTATTTCTTTTGATGAAAGTTTTGGAGAAAGAACTTCTTCAATAAAATCTGCAATTTCCTGATGTTCTTCTTTTTCAATTTTTTCCCAAGCTATTTTTGAAATCTTATAATAAAACCAGTATCCTTTATTATCAGCAGAATAATAAAAATCGGTTTCTATATCTGTAAAGTTTCTTGTCAAAGATTGAATTATATGCGCTTCTGCAGAATCAAAATATTTTGCATCAGCATTTGGAGGAAGAAGATATTGCTGAGATTTTTTAATATGTTCAAATATTACTAGTGCAAGATCAGAGAAGGCTTTCTTTTTTGCATTATTTAAATCATCAGCTTCATTTCCTGTATTTGAGAAACCCACACCCATAAAGTAATCGACATGTACGGGAACATCGGGTATTGAAGTTGCAGTTGGAGTCGGTGCTGTAGTTGGAGTTATAACCGGAGTTACAACCGGAGTTGTAGCCGCAGGTGTGGTCGGTGTAGCTGCAGGTGTAGTTGGTGCAGTCGAAGTTGTAGCTGTAATCTCTCTTTTAACCCATTCAGGGACATCTTCATCTGTTTTAGTTGTTGTTTGACATCCTGCGATCAAAAAAACAGAAATTATTATAACTGCAAAAAAATATATTTTTCTTTTGAACATTAAAATCTCCTCAAAAAATCAATTAACAGCAATATTATACTATTTTATTATTAAAATGGATATTGTTTTTCTACGATTTGACAAAAGAAAAGGATACTGTTTTACTACGATACGACAACCGAAATGGATACTGTTTTACTACGATACGACAACCGAAATGGATACTGTTTT
>WRCW01000219.1 GCA_009783755.1 Spirochaetaceae bacterium | reverse complement strand
CATCAGCAGCTTGTCGAAGGGCTTTCCAGCGCAAGGAGCGAAGCAAAAGCATCTTTTGGAGACCCGACTGTTTTTCTTGAAAAATATCTTATAAAACCAAAACATATTGAAATACAGGTTATTGGTGATAATTACGGAAACATAGTACATTTTTTTGAAAGAGACTGTTCGATACAAAGGCGGCATCAGAAAGTGGTTGAATTTGCCCCTTCAATTGCAATCTCGGAAAAAATGAGGGAACAGCTTTGTAATGATGCAATCAAATTAACAAAGCAGGTAAACTATAGAAATGCAGGAACTATTGAATTTTTGGTTGACCAGCAGGGAAATTACTATTTTATAGAAGTAAATCCTCGCCTTCAGGTTGAGCATACAGTAACAGAACTTATAACAGGAAGAGATCTTGTTCAGATACAGATAAAAGTTGCGGAAGGGCATAAATTAAGTGATCCTGAAATAGGGATACCTGACCAAAGCGCAATCAAAAAGAGCGGTTATGCGATTCAGTGCAGAATAACAACAGAGGATCCTGAGAATCATTTTGCTCCGGATATCGGCACTCTTAAAGCATACAGATCTCCTGCTGGATTTGGAGTAAGGCTTGATGCTGGTAATGCATTTACCGGAGCCAGGATAACATCTTCTTATGATTCCCTTCTTGTTAAACTTACAGGCTGGGGTCTTACTTTTGAAAAAGCAACACAAGTTATAAAAAGATCTCTTATTGAGTTCAGAATAAGAGGTGTAAAAACAAATATCCCATTTCTTGAGAATGTCGTAAGAGACCCAATTTTCCTTGCGGGTAACTGCGATACATCATTTATAGATTCAAATCCAAACCTTTTAATAGGAAGCAAGAAAAAAGACAGGGCAACCAAGTTGCTTAATTATCTTGGAGATATAACAGTAAATGGTCAGGAAAGTGTCAAGAAAGTAAGTATAAAACCTTGCCTCAAGGAAGCAGTAGTTCCTGAAATTTCAAGTAGCGCAGTAAGACCTTCTGGAAGCAGAGATCTTTATAAAAAACTTGGAACGCAAAAATTTATTGAATGGATACTTGCAGAAAAGAAACTTCTCATTACAGATACAACAATGAGGGATGCTCACCAGTCTCTGCTTGCAACAAGAGTAAGAACGCACGATCTACTAAAAATTGCAGAATCTGTCTCTTATCTTGCATCGGATCTTTTTTCGCTTGAAATGTGGGGAGGAGCTACTTTTGATGTTGCATTAAGATTTCTCAAAGAATCTCCTTGGGAAAGATTGCATCTTTTAAGGGAAAAAATTCCAAACATATTATTCCAGATGCTTTTAAGAGGCTCCAATGCAGTAGGATACACAAACTACCCTGATAATGTAGTAGAAAAATTTGTTAAGGAAGCTGCTGATTCGGGAATTGATCTTTTTAGGATCTTTGATGCTCTTAACTGGACAAAAGGGCTTGGTGTTGCAATCGAAGCTGTTAGAAAATATGACAAAATATGTGAGGCAACTTTCTGTTATACCGGAGATATTACAGATCCCAAGAAAGATAAATATCCTCTTGAATATTATGTAAATCTCGCAAAAGAACTTGAAAAAATGGGCGCCCATATTTTAGGTATAAAAGATATGGCAGGGCTTTTAAAACCCATGGCTGCAACAAAGCTTATAAAAGCTCTTAAAGAAGAAGTTGGCATTCCTGTACAGCTTCATACTCATGATACTTCAAGCAACGGAGAGGCTACATTGCAAAGGGCAGCGGAAGCAGGTGTTGATATCGTTGATGCTGCAATTGCATCAATGTCCGGGCTTACTGCGCAACCTAACCTTAATGCTCTTTGCGCAGCACTTGAAGGTTCTGAAAGAGATCCTAAAATCGATATTTCAAAACTTAATGCTATTTCAAGCTATTGGGAAACTGTAAGGAGTTATTATTTTACATTTGAATCAGGTCTTAAAAGCGGAACAGCAGAAGTTTATTATCATGAGATACCAGGCGGGCAGTATTCAAATTATAAGCCAATGGTGGAAGGTCTTGGATTGGGGCATAAGTGGGAAGAATGCAAAAAGATGTATCATGATGTTAATATGCTTTTTGGAGATATAATAAAGGTAACGCCTTCTTCCAAGATTGTTGCAGATATGGCAATGTTCCTGGTCAAGAATAATTTGACAACAAATGATGTTATTCCAAAAGCTCCTGAACTTACATTCCCGCAATCTGTTATTGATTTCTTTAAGGGGATGATCGGTCAGCCATACCAGGGTTTCCCAAAAGAGCTTCAGGCAGCAATATTAAAAGGGGAAAAGCCAATAACCTGCAGGCCTGGAGAACTTCTTGATCCTGCTAATTTTGAGGAAGAGAGAAAAAAACTTGAAGAGACTGTAGGGCATCCAGTAAATGATAAAGACCTTATGTCATATCTTTTATATCCTCATGTTTTTATTGAATATGACAGGCATATTGAAAAATACGGTAATACATCGGTAATACCAACGCCTGCATTTTTCTATGGTCTTGATGCCGGAGAAGAGATTACTGTTGATATAGATGTGGGAAAGACACTTATATTAAAACTTAATGCAGTTGGGGGTTCGCAGGCTGATGCTTCAAGGCATTTGTATTTTGAACTCAACGGTCTTGCAAGAACTGTTACAGTTAAAGATAAGTCTCTTGAAAGCACTGTTGTTACAAGAGCTAAAGCTGATAAATTTAATAAACGCCATATCAGCGCTCCAATGCCGGGAAAAGTTTTTAAACTTCTTGTTAAAGCAGGTAATACAGTTGAGGTAGGGGATGTTATTGCTGTTACAGAAGCAATGAAGATGGAAACAAATATAAAGACAACTGTCCCTGGTAAAGTAAAGGATATTCTTTGTGAACTTGGAGATATAATAGAAAAAGATGATCTCCTTGTAGTTCTTGAATAAATTATTTTTAGCTGTGTCCCGGTTCCTTCTATAGGCGCCGGGTATTGTTATAAATTTTCTAACAATGTCTTTAGTTCCGGAGCT
>WRCW01000218.1 GCA_009783755.1 Spirochaetaceae bacterium | reverse complement strand
CAAACCTTTATTAAAGCCTTATGCGAATCAAGCATCATTTCAGAGCAGCTATGGCTCGACTCTTTATCATCCAAAGATATTTCTTTAAGATCTTTTTCCTGCTTATCAATATTTTTTACCAGAACAAAAACTTCGTCAAAGCCAACGCTTTCCAGAACTTTATTTACCTCTTCTTTTGGAGAATAAATAGTGACTTTTTTTTCATATTTTTCATTCATAAATTCCGAGATCCTGGCAAGAAATCCAAGATTGGTGCTGTCAAGAAAAACTGCTTCGGAAAGATCAATTAGCACCTCTTCAAAAGCACATTTATTATCAAGAATATTATCCAGAAAAGTATCAAACTTAATAGCTGAGGTATATTTAAGAGTTCCTGTCATTTTAAAAAATGCTTTTTTATCATCCATTACAAAATAATATTTTCCATCATTAACCATTATTATCTCCGCTAGAATTATCTTTCTCGATCATAAGAAAAGTAAGATCGTCTGGAAAGAAAGAGCGATTTTCAAGGCCAAGTTGACTGCTTATTTTATCTATATCGATATTTTTATTGCTAAATAGTTCGTGGAGATATTCATCGCTGTTTTTTATATCCCCAGCTGAAAGGACCTCTATGATCCCATCTGAAAACATTACCATTTTAAAACATTTTGGAAGCATGATTTCTCTGGCACTAAAGAGAGGTGTTTTAAAAAGCCCTACAGGAGTCCCCTTCCCTTCCAAAACACTTATCTTTACTTTTGAATTTTCTTTATCCCCGCATATATCTGCTATAAATGGGTATGGGAACTGTCCGCAATTTATATAATGCATTTTATTTTCTACTGTATCGATTATACCGAAAAATATTGTCAAATATTTTCCAAGCTTTTCTCTTAAAAGTTCGTTATTTAACCTTTTGCATACAAGTGGAGGAGTCAATATCAAAAAATCATTTTCATTGTGGAATTTCTCAATAGCATTATCTATAAAATTTTTTAAAAGAACAGTAACAATTGCTGATGAAACACCATGTCCTGATACATCTGCAATATAAAATCCTACATATCTTTCATTTATTTCAAAATAATCAAGAAAATCTCCGCTTAGAGTCATGGAAGAATAAAATTTACTGCTGAACTTGTATCCTAAAATCTCGGTCTTTTCCTTTGGAAACAGCTTGTCCTGCATTATGCGGGCTGCTTCCTGATCATCCTGAATTTCTTCAAGCGTCTCCTGAAGCTTTATATTTGCCTTCTTTAGATCATCAACTCTGTCTGCAACCCTTTGCTCAAGATTTGCATTGAGAGCTGAAATTTCAGCAATATATTCATAGTTTCTTAAAGCAACAATAACAGATGTAATAAGCTTTTGAGCAGAAAGTTCTACTTTCTCTTTATAGTCATTGATATCGTATTTTATTATTACCTCTTTCTCCGGAGCAACTCCAGGTTGGCCTGTTCTTAATATTATCCTTAGTTTTTTATCTTTGATACTTTCCCTTACATATTTTACGAGGCTTAGCCCTGCATCATCCTCTTCCATAACCACATCAACAATAGCAAGCGATATGTCATTAATTTCTTCTAAAACTCTTTTTGCTTCTGCTGCGGAATAAGCATTGAAAAATTTAATCTTTTTATTTTCAAAAACAAAATCCCTTAGCACCAGTTCTGTAACCTGATGCACATGAGGCTCATCATCAACAATTAAAATTTTCCAAACATCTATAGTATCAACTTCTTCTGTATTTGGCTTAGCGCCATCTTCTTCTGCAAAAACAAGTAAGTCATCCTGCTCCAAAAGGGATCTCCTGTATAAAAACCATAATAGTTTGATTAAAGTTACAAGTCAACAATTTAATTCTTTCAAGCTTTCTTCTTGACAATTCTGCTACCCCATCCTTGCATTTTATTTTCCATGATGACATTATCGCTTAATTTCAACATAATTTGGATGATATGATCAAAGAAAACGCATTAGCTGTATATAAAAATAAACCAGCTCTTATAAAGGAAAAATCTCAGGATAAGATAATTATCTCTTTGCCTGACAAAACCTCAATAAAGGTTAGGGAAAAAGATATAGAAATAATCCACCACGGACCTGTAAAGAATTTTAATGAGATTGAAAACACCTCCATCTCCTCTGGAGAGGTGTCCAAGGAGCAGGGCGGTTATACTGACACTGTTCAGGAAGCATGGGAGCTTCTTTTGGCAGAACAGGAAAAACCAATCTCTCTAAAAGAACTAGCAGAGCTTGCTTTTAGCGAATATAGCCCTGCCAGCGCATGGGCTGCATACAAACTCCTTTTGGACAATCTTTATTTTACAGGAACCATCAGCGCAATACACCCACGACAACAAGACCAGGTCAAGGCAGATATAAAAAAGCGCGAAGAAAAGCAGAAAGGTATTGGAGAAAAGGAAGAATTTCTGCAGCGACTTAAAAACCGCTCTCCTTATCTTGCACCGGAAAATTCCAGCATATTGGAAAGAGAAGGCGGACAGGAGGTGAAGGACTCGCTTCCAGATGACCGCCGTTTTATACAGGATATAGAAGCTCTTGCTTATGGGAAATCAGCAAAAAGTAAAACCATGAAGGAGATTGGTTTGGGTGAAACTCCTGAGGAAGCCCATGCCCTGCTTTTAGAATGCGGCTTCTGGTCAGAAAAGAACAATCCCCACCCCTCCCGTTCCAACATTGCACTTGTACAGGCAAAACATATTCCAGATCCACCTTTGACTGAAAACCGCCGGGACCTTACCCACATGGCTGCTTTTGCCATTGACAGCCCCTGGAGCCTTGACCCTGATGATGCAGTATCACTGGAGATCGAAAGCAGCAAGCAGAACCTCTATGTTCATGTCGCAGACCCGGCGGCCTCCGTGGCAGCGAATAGCCATGTAGAACGGGAAGCACGCGATCGTGGCTCTACACTTTATATCCCCGAAGGGAACTTCCGCATGATCGCAGAGGAAGCGCTGCCCATCTTTGCCCTTGGACTTGCAGAAACATCTCCAGCT
>WRCW01000217.1 GCA_009783755.1 Spirochaetaceae bacterium | reverse complement strand
TTACATATAGCATATCTTCTTGATCATAAAGAACCTATTCCTGATTTTATTTTTCCCATATTTCTTACTATTGCATTTTTTACGAATATACCTGTTTTTGCTGTTGTAGCAATTTCAATTATCTATCAGGTAGTAAATGTTCTATTAGCATTTTTTTCAGGCTTTATTCCTTTAAAAAAATATTGGGTATGGGTTAATCCGGGAGAAGATGAATATTTAGATGTTTTTACTATGTAAATCCCCATCTCTAAGCTTCGGAATATTAAAATGAAATCTTTTTCTGACAAAATTTCTATAAGAAAACCAGATGATATGCATGTGCATTTCAGGCAAGGAGAAATTCTTAAAGTATGCGCGCCTGAATCTGCAAAATGGTTTGAAAGAGCCCTTGTAATGCCCAACACAACTCCTCCCATCAACAACAGGGAACGATTAATAAGCTATAGAAAAGAGATAGAAGAAGCGATTCTTATCCATGAAAATAAATCTTTTACCCCCCTAATGAGTTTTAAACTTTATCCTGGAATGAAAGAAGAAGAGGTTATAAAATTATCAGAAGCAGGGGCAATCGCAGGAAAGTTATACCCAGAAGGGAGCACAACCAACTCAGAAGATGGGGTAAAATCATGGGAGCAGATAAAAGATGCGTTACCTGCCATGAGCAAGCTTGGTATTATTCTTTCCATTCATGGAGAAAAACCAGACTCTTTTGTTCTTGACAGAGAAAAAGATTATCTTCCTGAACTTTTTAAAATAATTGAACACTACCCGGATCTAAAAATAGTGCTTGAGCATATCTCAAGTGCTGAAGGGATAAATGCTGTAATGACCGGTCCAGCTAATCTTTGCGCCACAATTACTGTTCACCATCTTCTTATTACCCTTGATGACCTTATTGGGCTAGGTATTAATCCGCATAATTTTTGCAAGCCTGCAGTAAAAACTCCCAAAGACAGGGAAGCAATAAAAAATGCAGCATTGTCGGGAAACAGAAAATTCTTTTTTGGATCAGACAGCGCTCCTCATCCTGAGTCATTAAAACTAAAAACAAACGGAAGCGCAGGGATATTTTCAGCTCCTGCCGCAATCCCTTTACTGGTCTCTTTTTTTGAAAAAAATGGGTCACAAGAACTGCTTGAAAATTTTACATCAAGATATGGCGCGGAATTTTACAAGCTTCCACTAAACAAATCATCTATTACCCTTGAAAGAAAGGAAAGCAAAATACCTGAAAGATTTTCAGATATTATTCCTTTCATGGCAGGTTCTGCAATTGAATGGGATATTTCTTTATCCAGGTAATCTTTTAAATGACAGAAAAATATTTTTTGGATTATTATACAATACGCAAAAATATTGATTTAAAAATATCAGAAATATTATCTTTCCATAAAGAAGATATTATCTGTAAAAAAGGGTGTTCCAGGTGCTGTACAGCAATAACACTTTTTCCTGTTGAATTTTTTGCAATAAAACAGGAAATCAATAAAACTTTATCATTATCCAATTCTGAAAATATTAAACAAGACCACGACTGCATTTTTCTTAAAGATTCAATATGCACGATATATGAATCAAGACCAATAATATGCAGAACTCAAGGTTTGCCGCTCCTCTACTTCTCTGACAAACTTGAAACCTACACCATATCTTATTGTGATAATAATTTTTCTTCTTGCAATGAAGATTTTGAATTTGATACAGAATACTCAATTGATCTTGATAGATTAAATTCATCACTATACAAATTAAATAAAGAATTTATGAAAGAAATTGATTTTGAAAATAATATTGATAAAAGAATTCAAATATCACTTTTGCCCTCATCTATTTCAGGAGATATTGATTACAAAAGCCCAAGCTTATATTTTAGTGAATAGAGGGTATTTCTCATAAGCATAGCGATTGTCATTGGGCCTACGCCACCAGGCACCGGCGTGATACAGCCTGCAACTTTTGATGCTTCTTCAAAATCAACATCCCCTTTTATAATTGCAATGGGCTTCCCTGTTTTCTTGCTTATTTTTTCCCCTACCCTGTTTACCCCTACATCTATTACACAGGCTCCTCTCTTTATCCATCCTGTTTTAAGAACTCCAGGAGAGCCTGCTGCAACAATAATTATGTCAGCTTTTTTACAGTAATACTCCATATCTTTTGAGCCTGTATGAAGAATAGTAACAGTTGCATTTTCAGATTTTTTTATAAGCATATTTGCAAGAGGTTTCCCTACAATATTTGATCTCCCTATTACTACAGCATCAGCGTTATTTATTTTTATCCCTGCTGCTTTTATGAGCTCAATAATACCTGCAGGTGTGCACGGATAATATTTTGCACCATCTTCACCAAGAACAATTTTGCCAATGTTAAGAGGATGGAAACAGTCAACATCTTTATCAGGGTTTATGGCATAAATAATATCTTTTTCATTAATATGTTTTGGAAGAGGAAGCTGAACGAGAATTCCGTGGATCGAATCATCATTATTATATTTTTCGATTACAGAAAGCAATTCTTGTTGTGAAACATCTTCTTTAAGATTTACCTGTATCTCTTTGAACCCAAGAGAATTTGCTGTTTTTATTTTTAGATTTACATAGGAAACTGATGCAGGATTATTACCTACAAGAACTGTAACAAGGCCTGGAACTTTATTGTATTTTTTTTCTATCTCTATTGTCTCATTCCTGATTTCCGCAAGAATCTTTTCACTTACTATATGACCATTTATTACAGTTGCAGGCATAAAAACTCCATCTATCAAAAACCCTTATTGGATTGTTTCGTTCAATTTATCAGCAATGTCTTTCTTCATTGTAAAGGAATGTTTTTCTTCAGGAAAATTACCTTCTTTGACATCTTTAACATATTCACCAATAGCTTTTTCCATAGCATCATGGAGATTTGCATAAACTTTCACAAATTTGGGAGTAAACTTTTTATACATCCCCAGCATATCGTGGAAAACAAGAACCTGCCCATCGCAATCTATTCCTGCTCCAATCCCTATTGTT
>WRCW01000216.1 GCA_009783755.1 Spirochaetaceae bacterium | reverse complement strand
TATCAATAATTTTTACTGCAAATTTCCTGATTGCCATTCCAAGCCCCATTGGAATAATTATTCTGATTACAAGAGATTTTAAAATACCCAAAACCATAGATAATGGAAGAGCAAGTGTGGATCTGTTCAATAGAAGCGATAATATTATAGGTGCAATAAATACTCCAATAATATTGGATAGAACAACATTTAAAACAGTTATACTTGTATTTCCTCCAGCATTATTAACAAAAACAGAGCTAACAAGAATCGTTGTAGGTAAACATGCAAGGGCAAACATACCTGCAACGATTGCTTCATTATGATTGAGAAAAGGAAACAGTTTAACTGCAATGTAAAAATATAATGGATAAAATATAAAAGTGAAAAAAAATATAAAAATATGCAACTTTATATTTTTTAAACCATTTAAAAGTTTCTCTTTTTCAATAGTTAGACCCTGGATAAAAAAAACAGCAATTACTAATAATGTGATCAAATAACCATTTCTATTTATTCTTGTTACAGCTGATGGAAAATAATAACCAATAAGCACTGCAATAAAAATACCAAGGAGAAACCAGTTTCGTTTTATAAAATAAAATATTTTTGTCATTAATATATTTAGCTTATATGTTTTTAAAAAATATTTCCTTTATTAATTTATGGATATAAATGGTCTACCTATCGGCAAAACGTCTTTTCCAAAATGGTTTTTAAGAACATTTGCACCACCTGCATAAAAAGATAATAAAGAAATTATTAGTTCAGAAATACCAGCCAGATTATGGAAAAATAGATGCACATTACCTTTTGGTATTAAAGTACTTATAGCAAGTCCAATAAATAAAAAATCAATAAAAAGGAAAATATAAAAAAGTACTTTATTGGTAGACAGAGAGCCTATTGTAAGAAAAATTGTAATTATTAAATATCCTATAAAAGCAAATCCCATTTGATTAACATTAACATTTTCTTTTAATATTGTTCCAAACGCTCCAAGATTTATTAACCAGGAAGTTGCCATTGCTAACCAGAAAAACCCATAAGCACAAAATGCTGTTGCACCAAAAACATTTCCTTTTTTATAATCAAGTATCCCTGCTGCTAACTGTGCAAGCGCTCCTAAAAAAATTGCCCATGGAATAACATATGCAACACCAGAAGTAATTCCAAGTTTTTGACTGGATGCTACAAGTGTAACAATAGCAAGACCAAATAAGCCAAGCGCTGATGGATCCACATGTGTTTTTTCTGACATAATATTTCTCCTTTTTTTATATATTAAGCATCCAGTGTTTTTAAAAGATTTACCATTTCCAAAGCAGCAAGAGCTGCATCAAATCCTTTGTTTCCGGATTTTGTTCCTGCTCTTTCAATTGCCTGTTCAATATTCTCTGTGGTTAAAATTCCAAAAATTACAGGAACACCTGTGCTTAGTGAAATGTGGGCAATCCCTTTTGATACTTCACTGCAAACATAATCATAATGACTTGTTGATCCGCGTATAACAGCGCCAAGTGCAATTATAGCATCGTATTTTCCGGTTTTTACCATTTTTGAAGCTGCGGCAGGGATTTCAAATGCACCAGGTACCCATGCAATAGAAATATCATCATCTTTTACATCATGGCGGATGAGAGCATCAAGCGCTCCATCTACAAGTTTTGATCCAATAGCTTCATTAAACCTTGCAGCTACAATACCTATTCTAACCCCTTTTGCAGAAAAATTTCCTTCATATACTTTCATAATTATATCTCCTTTTATTTTTTATCAGTATGAAGCAAGTATATGCCCCATCTTATCTTTTTTTGTCTGCATATAGTGTTTGCAATGTTCTTTATGCTCTATCTCAATAGAGATCCTTTCTGTAATTTCAAGGCCATATTTTTCAAGCCCTGCTATTTTTTCCGGATTGTTTGTCATAAGCCTTATTTTTTTTACCCCTAAATCAACCAGAATCTCTGCCCCAGCTGTATAATCTCTATGGTCAGGAGAAAACCCCAACGCCAGGTTAGCCTCAACTGTATCCATCCCCTTGTCCTGCAGTGCATAAGCTTTTAGTTTATTGATAAGCCCAATACCTCTTCCTTCCTGGCGCAAATAAACCAAAACACCGCGCTCCTCTTTCTGGATCGTTCGCATAGCTTTATCATACTGATCGCCACAGTCACACTTGGCGGAACCAAGCGCATCTCCGGTAAGACATTCAGAGTGAACTCTAACCAAAACAGGATTACCACCACTTACATCTCCAAGAACAAGCGCAATATGGTGTTCTCCATTTTCTTTATTTATATACCCATAGATTGTAAAATTACCATATCGGGTAGGGAAATTGGCACTTACTACACGCTCCATTAATTCACATACGTACATTTCAAATCCTTTGTTACAAAGTTTTTTTTCTATATTCAACGAGGTCTTTAATCGTTACCAGTTTAAGTCCATGTTCTTTGGCAAATTCAAAAAGCCTTGCACCGCGCATCATTGTGCCGTCATCATCCATGATCTCGCAACAAAGCCCTACTTCCGGAAGCCCGGCAAGCTTTACAAAATCAACAGTTGCTTCTGTGTGCCCGCATCTTGCAATAACACCACCTTCTTTTGCTTCAAGAGGAAACATATGGCCGGGTCTGCGAAAATCTTCTGGCTTTGCATTATCCAAAGTGCATTTTTGCGCTGTTATTGAACGCTCAAAAGCAGATATCCCTGTCCCTGTTTCAACATGATCAATGGAAACTGTAAATGCTGTTGCATGAGGGTCTGTATTATTTTCAACCATTTGAGGAAGATTGAGTTTCTTGATAATTCTGATACTCATTGGCATACATATAAGCCCTTTTGCATAGCTCGCCATAAAATTAATAATCTGGGGAGTAACACGATTTGCAGCGCATATTAGATCCCCTTCATTTTCTCTGTCAGGATCATCTGTAACAATGATTATTTTACCTTCTCTTATATCACTGATAGCTTCTTCAATAGTACTAAAAGACATTTATATTCTCCTTAAAATCCATGTTTTTTTAAAAAATCAATATCTATCTTACTGCT
>WRCW01000215.1 GCA_009783755.1 Spirochaetaceae bacterium | reverse complement strand
TATACGGCAATTTTTTATTATCTGATAAATTTTAAAATGGGTTGTATCATATTTTTTTGAGTAAAGAAAAATCTTTTTTTCAAGATCATGATTAAATATCTGTCTCCAGTAAAGCCTGCAATAGGAAAGAACCTGAATCGATCTTGACTTCGCATCATTGCTTATGCAGATCATTTTTATTTCTTCATCAGAAAAAACTATTTTATTAAGATCAATAGTTATCTTTTTCTTTTCCTCTTTTGAATAACTATCCTGCTCGTCATATTTTAAGTTATTTGAACTTTCTTCTGCCCTGACTTTTACAAAAAGAGTATTGTCAAAATATCTTCTTAATATATCCAAAGCAATATTATATTTTTCAGGCATATAGTTAAGAAGCAAAGAATATGTGCCGAGCTTTTCTACAAAAATACTCCCTTCTTCCTTTGAATGGGGAATAACTCTCAGCGCAAGATCTATTTTTCTTAAAACTCCATAAGGATTATTATTTTTACCGTCAAATATGGAAGAAATATAATTAATAAGCTTTTTTACAGATACAACTATTTTTTCAAATATTTCTCTTACAGCTCCGGCATATATTTCTTTAAAGCGGATATCTCCCTTTCTATAATATCTTATGATCCGGACTCTTATAACTTCATTGGGATAACGAGGTATTAATCGTTTTTCATAAACAGAAGATGCCTGTTTATATTTTTTATCTTCAACTAATGAAATATATAAATCAATATCTTTATCAAATCCATTTTTGTCAAAAGAAGAACATTCATTTAAGAGAATTGTTTTTACAACTTCTGGCTTCATAATATCCTGAACAACTCCTCAGCAAAATAATGATCACTACAGATCAGTTTTTAAGTTTTCCTGTTATCAATAACTCTTTTTGCTTTTCCTTCCTGTACAGGTAGTTTTCCCTGCTCATGAAGTTCCACAGCCGGAGATATCAACACAGCATCTTTTATATTTTGCTTTATTCTTTCACGAAGCGCATTAAGATCCCTGGCATCATCACTAAAAGTATTAGGGCCAACCTCTGTTTTAACAGTTATCTTATCAAGAGCGCCTGCTTTATCAACAACAATAAGATAGTTTGTCCCAACTTCAGGCATTTTCATTATTATCTCCTCAATTTGAGCAGGAAATACATTAACACCATTTATTATAAGCATATCATCGGAGCGCCCTTTTATCCTTGCTATTCTCCTGTGTGTTCTGCCGCATTTGCATGGAGCAGGATTTATGGAAGAAAGATCTCTTGTCCTGTACCGGAGAAGCGGTGTAGCCTGTCTTCTTAGTGTTGTAAAAACAAGTTCCCCTTCCTCACCTTCTGGAGCTTCTTCAAGTGTATCTGGATTAATTATTTCAAGGTAAAAAGAATCTTCCCACACATGCATATCATCTTTATATAAACACTCAGTTGCAACACAAGGACCATTCATCTCGCTAAGGCCATAATTATTATATACATCTATGTTAAACAAAGATTCTATTTTTTTTCTCATATCCTCTGAATGGGGCTCTGCGCCTCCAAGAGCTTTTTTAAGATTAAAATCCGAAAGCTTATATCCTTCCTCCTGCATAATCGAAGAAATATGAAGCAGATAGCTTGGAGTTGCATGAACAAAAGTTGTCTGAAAATCTTTCATAAATTTAAATTGTCTCTTGGTATTGCCTGCGCTTATTGGAATAACCGTAAGTCCTGCTTTTTCAGCACCATAGTGAAGCCCAAGCCCTCCTGTAAAAAGACCATAAGACATCATATTTTGAAAAACATCTTTATTGGTACATCCAACCATTGTTACAGCTCTTGCAGCCAACTCTGTCCATCTGTCTATATCGCGCTGAGTATGGTAAATAACGGTTATAGCACCTGTGGTGCCACTTGAAGCATGAAGCCTTACAACATCCTCTTTGGGAACAGCAAGATGATTATATGGATAGACTCTGCGAAGATCATCTTTTGTGGTATAAGGGATTTTTTTTAAATCTGAAAGAGTTTTTATATCATCAGGAGATGTTATTTCAACACTTGCAAGCCTTTCTTTATAAAAAGGGGTTTTAAGCGCCCAGTAGATAGTCTCCTTCAAATTTTCAAGCTGATAATTTTTAAGATCTTTCTTATCGATCGTTTCAATTTCACTATTCCAATATCTTATATCCATTCCATTTACTCTCCATAGCAATCAAATCCAACTGTTCAAGCGGATAAAAAATTATCTATTCTGCTCCAAGCTCAAAAGCTTTAATATTTACAGCCGCAACTTCTTTTCCCTTGGAAAGGAAAAGCTCTTCAATAGCAGCTTTAAGCGATGATTTTGAAACAGGCAAAAGTTTTGATACTGCCCCTATTATAACCATATTGGCAGCTCTTGCTGAACCTGCTTTTTTTGCAATCGCAACAGAATCTACAATTTTGTGATTTTTGAATTTCCTGATTTTCTCATATATGGTTTCCATTTCAGGATAATTGGGTATGTTTACGAGAGGCTCTGCTGCTGTTACTATGCTTCCATCAGGAGAAAGAAAATCCACATAACGTAAAGATTCAAGAGGCTCCATGCTTAAAACAAGCGATGCTACACCCTTTGGTACAAGATCGCTTGCAATTTCTGAATCCGAAATTCTAAGATGGGAAAGAACTGCACCTCCGCGTTGCGCCATTCCATGAACCTCAGATTGCCTTACTTTTAAATTATCTTTCATGGCTCCTGTTGCAATTATTGCTGCAAGGGATAAAACACCTTGCCCGCCTACACCTGCCAGTATTACATCGAATTTCATTATTCACTTTTCTCCTTTTTGAGCCGTCTTTTTGTCTCTTCTATACATTCTCTTACAGCAAGAATTACAGAAAGGCCTTCGTATTCAAGTTCTTCTTTGAATATTTTTACATTCTCATCATGATTTTTCTTAAGAGGAACAACTGTTTTTATGTGGTTAGGATCAACTCCCAGCCCTTTGATCACAGATTCAAGTTTTGAAGATGGAAGGATTGTTTCCTGACCTCCTGTCATTGCAACAGTACAGTTATCAAGTATAACAAGAGTCATTGGAGTGTTAGCTGATACAGCATCCACAAGAGCTGTCATTCC
>WRCW01000214.1 GCA_009783755.1 Spirochaetaceae bacterium | reverse complement strand
TGCACATGGAATGGCTAACGTAAAAAGCATTCTTGATGAAATAAGAGAAGCAAAGAAAGCAGGAAAACCAATGTCTTATGACTTTATCGAAGTTATGGCTTGCCGCGGCGGATGTATAGCAGGCGGAGGACAGCCTTATGAAACAGATGATAAACTAAGAGCTGCAAGAACTGCAGGTATGTATAAAGATGATGAAAAATCTATAGCAAGATGCTCTCATCAAAACCCGGAAATTATTCATATCTATGAAAAATTCCTGGAAAAACCTCTTGGTCATAAGTCGCATAAGTATTTGCATACACATTATCAGACAAGACCTGTTTATAAGAAATAACAAAGATTATAGGGCTGTTCCAAAAGAGCAGCCCTTTTTTTTAAAGATATTTAAAAACCTATGATTTTACAAAAACTAACAAAGCGTATTTTAGAAAATACAGGTAAAGTTTCTTATGAAGAAGCTGTTGAGTTAACAAAATATTCTGATAAGAACGCTTTTTACAATGCAGCAAATTTAATAAGAGAAAAATATTGTGGAAATGATTTTGACACCTGTTCAATAATGAATGCCCGCTCAGGTTTATGCAGCGAAGATTGCAAGTGGTGTGCCCAGTCCTCAAAGCATAAAACCAATATTAATATATTCTCAATAGTTGATGCAGAAGAAGCTCTTGGTTGCGCTATAAATAATGATATTGCAGGAGTTAAAAGATTTTCACTTGTTACAAGCGGAAAAAGTGTAAAAAAAGAAGAAGTACAAAAATATTGTGAAATGTATAAACTCATTCGTGAAAAAACAGGTTTAAAACTTTGCGCTTCAATGGGATTCATAGGCAAAGAAGAGATGCTTATGCTAAAACATGCAGGAGTTTCCCGATACCACTGCAATTTGGAGACTGCCCCTTCGTTTTTTCCAGAAGTTTGTTCTACTCATACCATAGAGGAAAAAAAGCAAACATTGCTTCTTGCTAAAGAATGTGGGTTGGAAATATGTTCCGGCGGCATTATAGGAATTGGCGAATCAATGGAGCATAGGGTAGAAATGGCTTGCGAACTGCGTTCTTTGGGAGTTAAATCTGTTCCTGTAAATATTCTAAATCCTATTATGGGTAGCGCTTTGGAAAATGCCACGCCGCTTTCGGATGATGAAATATTAACTACAATGGCAATGTTTCGTTTTGTGCTGCCGGACGCGTTTATTAGATTTGCAGGTGGGCGTACTAAAATGAGCGAAGAATTGCAAATAAGAGCTTTACACTCCGGCATAAATGGATCCATAGTTGGGGATTTGCTTACAACCAATGGCCCAAGTATTGAAAAAGATTTTGAAATGTTTAAAAAAGTTGGCTGGCTTAGTCTATAGTCATTCCATTATGAAAATCGGCCTACAGTCATTCCGTTGAAAAATGGAATCCGTATTTAGACAGGCATCCGAACCACAGGCTATATTGCGGTATGGATGTCGCAATATGGTGCAGAAAAAATCTGAAATATCTGATACAAACCTCACGACCTAAAGAATAATTTTAAAATTTGTTTATTAACATCAATTATTCTATCGAGAGTTCAAGATGCTTGACAACATTAGTACTCTATGTTCAGTAAAGGCGTAAGGAGCATATTTTCTGGCATCTTTACTAAAGGTTACAAATTGTGTTTTTTGCGTAATGATTCAATCTAGAATAATCCATGTTAATTAATGTTAATTCGTTGACTTGTTCGTGTTGGCTGGTATGGTTCGTGGTTAAGATTAAAAATAATCTATCCTAATCCGTGCTATCTGCGGATTATTTTATAAAATCTTTGTATTGACAAATAGCTACCACTTGTTTAGCGTAAAACAAACACAAAATGGAGACACTCATTAAAACATGGCAACTGATAAAATAAAATATTTGCTTAATGAAATATATAAAAGATACCACAAACCTGAATACATAAATCCCGACCCTCTTGTTTTTGTAAGAAAGTACAGCAAATTAAAAGATCGTGAAGTAGCAGGACTTATTGCATCTTCACTTGCCCTTGGTCAGGTAAATCTGATAATGAATGCAGTTGATAAAGTCCTTTCAGAGTTTGATTCGCTTTTTAGTGAAGTAAAATCTCTAAAGTATAAAGATTTTGAAAGAACCTTTAATGGATTTAGTTATCGTTTTTTTAAAACATCCCATATCGCAGGATTTTTATCTGGAATAAATTTTTTAATTAATAAGTATGGCTCTATAGGAGATTGTTTCAAAAAAAAATATAAAACAGAAGATTCTTATATTAATGCCATACATTCTTTTAACAGGGAATTTTTGACAAATTGCCAATCGAGCCCTGGAATACTAATTACAGAATCATGGAAAGGCAGCCCTTTTAAACGCTTTAATCTATTTTTAAGATGGATGGCAAGAAGCGATGAAATAGACCCAGGGGGGTGGGATTTTATAGATAAAAGTAAACTGATTGTTCCGCTTGATACCCATATGATGCAAATAGGAACATATCTTGGTTTTATAAAAAAACCTTCTTCTTCGCTTAAAAAAGCAATTGAGGT
Source organism: Spirochaetaceae bacterium (assembly GCA_009783755.1). Lineage (GTDB taxonomy): Bacteria > Spirochaetota > Spirochaetia > CADAEX01 > CADAEX01 > WQTU01. Next base: position 595 of record WRCW01000214.1, on the reverse strand, counting down.
AACAGAAGGATTAAGAAAATATGATAAACTTGACCCTGTAAGGTTTGATTTTAGTCTTACAAGACTTGGAATTCATCCTGATTTAACAATGGAAACATTAAAAAAACTGATGGGAAATTAAAAGTTTTATAATAAAATATTTTTAGATTCCCGGAGAAAATCAGTGTTTATTTTTAGTATATGATGTATAATTCAAAGAGATGCTTTAAAATTCCTGAGGAGGAGATAATTTATGGCTGAAAGATTTAAAATATATAAATGTGAGCTTTGAGGCAATATTATTGAAGTTCTTCATGCTGGTGGCACAGATGTTGTTTGTTGTGGAAAAGTTATGAAACTTATGCAAGAGCAGACAGCAGATTCTTCAAAAGAGAAACATGTTCCCATGATTGAAAAAACTGCCAATGGTTATAAAGTTACAGTTGGAAGCACGATCCATCCAATGATCGATACCCATTATATTGAATGGATCGAACTTATTGCAGATGGAATTTCCTATAAAAAATATTTTAAACCAGGAGATCAACCTGTAGCTGAATTTTCTGTAAAAGCTGATAAAGTTTCTGCGCGCGAGTATTGTAATCTTCATTTTTTG
>WRCW01000213.1 GCA_009783755.1 Spirochaetaceae bacterium | reverse complement strand
TTTTTGATAGTTGACTATCAGATAGTATATATTTTGTTTTTAAACTTATTTTCGTTGATTTTTTGTCTAAAAAATTAATAATCATCATATAAAAGATGAAAAATTTACATATTGTACATGCTTAATACAATTCTTTCAGGTAAAATTTATACAACAAGCTAACTATCAAAAAGTACACCTTTTGATAGTTATTTTTGTGTCATTATTTGCCAACAGTTAGCCTATACTCTCGTAAACGCCTGTAAAATGTTGCTTCTTTCAATCCTGTTTGTGTCATCATTTCTGCGATGGGAATTTCACCTCGTTCCCATTGCTTTACCAAAACATCAAAGTTTACTGGGGACTTTTTGATAGGACGTCCAAATTTTATTCCTCTTGCTCGTGCTAATGCTATTCCTTCCGCTTGACGCTGGCGTATCGTTTCTCGCTCACTATGTGCCACGAATGATAGTATTTGTAATACTAAATCCGCTATGAATGTTCCCATTAAGTCTTTACCGTTTCGTGTGTCTAATAGGGGCATATCAATAATAGCTATATCTACACCAAGCTCTTTTGTTAGCATTCGCCATTGCGTTTGTATATCCTCGTAGTTACGCCCTAAACGGTCTATGCTCTTGATGTATATTAGGTCTCCTGATGTTAGTTTTTCAAGCAACGCTTTATATGCAGGTCGCTTGAAATCCTTACCCGATATTTTATCTATGTAGATATTATCTTCGGGTATTTTTAATTCTGTCATGGCGTTAAATTGTCTGCCTTCGTTTTGGTCGGTACTGGATACTCTTATATATCCGTATATTGCCATAGGGTCATCACCTCAGTAAAATGTTACCACAAACTATTTATTGAAGTATTACATATGTACAAGTTCAAAAGATTGTTCCAAAAAAGAGAAACAACTTATAAAACAGGAGTTATTACGTCAACAGCTCTACTGGTTATTTCTATTCATTATATAGGCATTGTTATATTTTTATAGCATTTTCGAATATTATCTGATAATTCATAGTATTTATAAGTATTTTCTCATTATGTATCAAAACACAAACTTGTATACTGCACAAAAAAATATTATTTTATAGAAAAACTACTTACCACCTTGAAAACAATCACTTACCTTTGCCAAAATTATTACTTACCCTTACAGAAACTTTTACTTACCTTTTATAAAACAATTACTTACCCTTGCTAAAATTATTACTTACCTTTAACCAAATTTACTTACCTATGTCCTGACACTATTTACTTACCTATCTCTTGACTGCTCAACACTATTTACTCACTCTCTCCTGCCTGCTCACTCACTCAAACCTCAACACCGACCGCCACACACACCAACACCAACTACACACAACTCAACTCACAACACACCACAAACCGAACCCGAACCAACCGTCTCACTCATCTCTCATCACACACGCACCAACCAACACCAACACCCGCCCCGCACCACCGCAAACCATTAATATATCTAATTTAATTTTAATTAAATTTTCCACGTAGAAAGAGCATGGTCTCGGGTACAAAATAGCCGAGACCATGCTCTTTCTACGTGGCGTAAGCCTATATATATCAATGGTTTGCGGTGGTGCGATGGCGGGGAAATGCTGTCTAATGTGATTAGAACCGTTTTGTACCCTGCTGTTAGGCTCTTTTAAGTTAATTATTTATTATACATAAGTTTGTATTTTCAATTTTTTGCAAAAAAATAATCTTAACGAAGTAACTCTTCGTTAAGACCTCTTGCGTAAAATTTCCTAATTAGATAATTTTCCGCTTCCTCCACACGTTTTACATCGAACGTAACCTTTACCTTTACATTTTTTGCATTTCTTATAACGCTTTCCATCCCATCGGGTATGCCGAGACCAAGAGCCTTCATCGCTCCAACTGCCTTCCCATTGAGAAACAGTTTTCCCGTCTCCATCACATTTCGAGCAAGTAATTTTCCCATCAACGCATGCAGAACATTTCATTTTATCATCTCCTAAAAAAAAGATTATATGTATATTTTATACATTCTAAATAAACACAAAACAAAAAGCCTTACATTTATTTAAAGCTTTTTGTTATCTTATATTTGTAAATATTCTAATACAATATTAAAATTTTCTTCTTCCTTTCGCTCTAACGCCTAAAACCATTCTTAATACTCTCTCCCATATTTTTGTACTTCGATTCATTTCAAAATCAACAGAAACTCCGTTAAATTTTAAAATAGCTTTAAATTCGTATATTTCATCATATATGCTTCTAACAGTACAATACATAGTAATTTTTTCATAATTAGGTGCACCTTCTTGACTCGAGCTTTTTGGGTTACAAAGTTGATATTTTTTATCTTTGTATAATTCATTAATAATAATGAATAAGTCTTCTTTTTCATACACTAATTTGTTGAATCTTATTTCTTTACGTATATTTTCAATAGTTACTACTTCTTTATGACGATATTCAATAACCATACTGTTAATTGAAAAACTGTTTATCGGAGTGCTTATATTCTTCATAACCACTATAGAAGATAAGTCCATCTCTACACCGTCAAGGTCGTTTTCATATCTAAAATCTAATGAACAACTTGATAAATACAAAGAACATACATTATGTTTGCTTGTTGCATCATACGCCATCCACATTGAATGATTACCAGTATTTTTTATTTCTAAAGCAGTTAATATTTTTTGATTATGTATTTTCATCTGGGCTTTATTTTTAGTCATTTCATTATAAAATTGTCTATCTACATCTTTTTTCACAACTTTTACGCTTGGTTCATCAATATGCTCTGTCATAAACTTCAAAAAAATTAATGGATGATATTTTGTTTCACCTGTTCTTGCATTTATTCCTGAAGCCACTCTTGTAAGTAATAGCATACACAATGGTATAAAATTATCAAGAATATATTCAATGATTTTTATAAAATATTTAAAGATAAACCGCATAATTTTATATAACCATTCAATAAAAACATTAGCATTATCATTTAATGAAAGTAAAATCACTCCCAAAGTGACATGCTCTCACCACTTAACGTCTAACGACGTTTGAAGTGGGAGCTTCTCGCTCAAGGATCGTACCCGACCCAGTACCAACGAGCTAACCCCGTAAGTCCTACGGTTCTATTTGTTC
>WRCW01000212.1 GCA_009783755.1 Spirochaetaceae bacterium | reverse complement strand
TTCTGTTGAACAACCAACACCTACTGATATTACAAGATTAGGGTTTAGAAGGGTAAATACTGTCCCTGATACAGATAGGACAACACGTTCTCCAATGATACCGATAAGTTATGGTGACAGAAACAATAGCTTTAATATCAGACTTGATTTTACAGGTGTTTCAAGTACGAGTGCTGAGACTGCAATACCACCAATTATTCCCGAAGTTATTTATTCAACTAATCCAACTGTTTATTTATATCGTCAAGTACTGGACCCTGATGATGATAGCCCTATTAAAAATAAATATAAATCTTTTGGAGATTTAGTAAATAACTTTGGACCACGAGATGCAGATCTTCCACCAGGTCGTGCAACCCTTTCCCTTTATATTTTTGCCTATGGCAAGTATAATAAGGTTTATAATATTTACAGCAAGCCTTTATGGCTGGGCTATATTGACTACACTGAACGATAACAGGCGGACAAAATAATGTTTTCTTATTATTTTAATATTGGTCTTATTTATATTCTTATAGGATTTGGAACAGCTCTTATCCTCTATTATGTTTATAATAAAGCCTTTATAGGTAATTTCCTTGGAGTATTAGTTGTCTCTATAATAGGATCTTTTCTTGGAGCAATTATTGAATACTATTTTGGAAATATAATCGAAGCGCTTACAAAAGTAAATGGAGTTGTAAACATTTTTCCCTCGCTAATAGTTTCAATTTTGATCATATATATTTATCATAAAGTAAGTGAAAAAAAATAATTAGAGGAAGCATGAATCATACCATTATTATGCCAATCATAATGTTTATTTTTTTTACCTTTGCATTATGGTACACAGCATATCGACTACATGCACATTTTAAATCTATCCCTTTTTGGAAGTTACAAATTACAACTATAGTTGGCACAATAGGTTCTTTGCTGCTCTCTGCAATAACAATGAATTTTTCTAATCCCTTTGCCGGCTTTTTGAGCATCATCGGTGGTTATACATTTTTATTTTTCCTATATCTTTTTTTCTCACTGGCTATAGTGCATATTATTAGGCCTTTTTGGAAACATTCATTATTATGGAGCGGGGTAGCAGCACTAGCTATTGCCTTTATTGCAGTTTTTACAGGAGCTGTTATTGCATCTTCTTTTTTTGTCAGTGAAACTGAAATAAAAATATCCGGACTTTCGAAAGAACTTACTGTCATGCAAATATCTGATGTACATATTGGTCATCATCGCGGCAGGAATTATCTTGCAAAAATTGTTAATGAAACAAATAAACGAAATCCTGATCTTATACTCATTACAGGAGATTTGGTAGATGTTGAATCTTCTCTGAGACCTGGCGTACTAGAACCACTTTCTGACTTTAAAGCGCCTGTATACTTTGTGGAAGGAAATCATGAAAAGCATTTTGGCGCAGAGCGTGTGCTAAAGTTGATTGGAGAACACAATGTTAGAATTCTGCGCAATGAAGTTATTGAAACTAATGGAATACAGCTGATTGGTCTTAATTACATCAATATTCACCGTCCTGATCATGACTCTGTTGAATCTTTATTGAAAGAGCTTCCAAAAAAGAACAATGTACCATCCATACTTATTAGTCATAGTCCTATCAACATTCAACACCTTTATTCAGCAGGAATCGATCTGATGTTAGCTGGTCATCTGCATGGAGGACAATTTTTCCCGCTTTATCCTTTATCAAAATTAAGTTTCCCATACACAAGAGGATTGTATCAGTATAATAATACAAAAGTTTTTGTCTCAAGCGGTGCTGGTACTTCTTTTATGATATGTGTGAGACTAGGTTCTCTAAATGAGATCAATCTACTAAGACTGTTACCAGATAATTAATCTTAAAGAAAAAAGGAGATTAATATGCAATACAGAACAATGCCAAATTCCAATGAAAAACTATCTGTCCTTGGTTTTGGATGTATGAGACTCCCTGCAACAAAAGGACGTCAGGCTTCAATGTTTTCATCAATTGATAAAGAAAGGGCTGCAAGACAAATAAGATATGCAATCGACCAAGGGATAAATTATCTTGATACTGCATATGTATACCATGCAGGAGCATCAGAGAGTTTTTTAGGCGAATATGTATTGAAAGATGGATACAGAGAAAAAGTCAATATCGCGACAAAACTTCCTTGCATGACAATCAATAAAAAAGAAAGCATAGAGGATATTTTTAACAAACAGTTAAAAAAACTTCAAGTTAAATATATAGATTACTATTTGCTCCATGGCTTAAGCGGAAGTATATGGGAGAAAATGGTTTCATTAGGAATTATCGATTTCATGGATAATATCATAAAGCAGGGTAAAGTGCGCCATATGGGGTTCTCTTTTCATGGTTCAAAAGAAGATTTCAGGAAAATTGTAGACAGCTATTCCTGGGAGTTTACAATGGTTCAGTTCAATATTCTTGATGAACATGCCCAGGCAAGTATTGATGGTATAAAATATGCCCACAGCAAAGGTCTTGGGATCATTGTTATGGAACCATTGCGTGGCGGCTCTCTTGCTAGAAAAATACCAAGTGAAGCTCAAAAAATATATGATAGCGCTCCTATAAAAAGAACTCCTGCTGAATGGGCTTTGAGATGGGTTTGGAATCATCCGGAAATAACAATGCTTTTATCCGGAATGAACGATGAGTATCATATCAATGAAAATATTAAAATAGCATCTGAATCTTATCCCAATACTTTTAATGAAGATGATTTAAGTACAATAAAAAATATAAGAAATGCTTATATATCTACAATGAAGGTTGGTTGTACAGGTTGTGGTTATTGTATGCCATGTCCAGCAGGTATCAATATACCCAATGTTTTTCTTAATTTGAATAATTATCATATGTTCTCAAAAAACGAAGCCAGATTATTTCATATGCTAAATTCTGGTATTCAAACAAAAGATGGAAAAGCTCATTGGACTAAAACCTGCATAAATTGCGGTGAATGTGAAAAGAAGTGTCCGCAGGAAATAAGATACGGGACTCATTTATTTTAGTTCAAAAATATTTGGAAGGAACTGGTGTCAGAGTTCTTTCAAATATTCTTAGGAGATTTGTAAATAGGAGTGGTAAAAAAGCATAAATAACTCTTGTTTTGCCTTATTTTTGCTCTTTTATTACCTATATAAGTTACTTCCGATAATGGATA
>WRCW01000211.1 GCA_009783755.1 Spirochaetaceae bacterium | reverse complement strand
CGACTGCTGCCATGGATGGTGTATATCCCATCAGAATAATGACCATCAAAGTAATCAAAGGGAATATATAGTAAAATCCGGATTTTAATGTAGGCCAAAGAGGTGGCAAAGTTGCAGGGTCAAGCCCTTTCAAACCCATTTTCATTGCTCTAAAATGCACCATAAAGCCGACAGCTGCGAAAAATAATATACTGGGTACAGCTGCAGCAAGGGCAACATCAAGATATGGTATTCCAGCCATTTCTACCATCAGTAACGCTGCTGTACCCATGATGGGTGGTACAAGCGCGCCTCCTGTCGAAGATACTGCTTCCACACCTCCTGCAAACACAGGAGAGAAACCGGTTTTTTTCATCATGGGAATGGTGAAGGTTCCTGTTGCCATAACATTTGCTGTGGGGCTCCCGCTGATTGTTCCAAACAGTAAGCTGCAAAAAATAGAAACTTTTCCAGCGCCACCTGCATATTTTCCGGTTGCGGCAAGGGCAAATCTATAGAAAAAATCTCCTGCTCCTGATTGGTTAAAAAAAGCGCCGAACAAACAAAATAAAAAAACAAATGTGGCTGCAACAGCAATTGGCGAGCCAAACACGCCATTAATGGTAAACATCATCTGATCAAGCACATCTAGCGGTGAACGTTGTCGGTGGGCAAAGAGACCGGGCAATAAATGTCCTAACATGGCATAAATAGTGAATATAATGCCTATCGTAGGCAAAACCATCCCCATCAGCCTTCTTGTTGCATTGACCAAAAACAACACAATGATAAGGCTGGATATGATATCCATCGGAAACAAAGGATCAAACATCGGCCAGCGAGCTATATATCGTGTTGTTTGCGTTGAAAAGTATATCCCCGCAAATATCATTAAAACAACAAAAATCCAATCTATTTTTGTAATTTTTTTTCTGTCTTTCCCTGCGCTTGATGTATACATTAAATATGCCATAACTACTATAAACATCAAATGTATTGTATAGTGCAACATTGGCTGAATAGCTGAGAATACGGTTTGCCATATTTGATAGAGAGACATCGAGATAGCAATAACACTGACTATTCTTTTATTAACACCTTCAAGTTTTCGTTTTTCCCCGCCATTCCAAAAAAGCTTAAACCACTTCACCTTGCCTTACTCCTTTTTTCAGAGGCTTATATCACATAGGTTTTGCATTGTCCTATAGAAGTACACATTATACATTATAGATTAAGCATGGAAAAGAGATAATAAATAAAAAAAATATTAGTTATATTTTTTGTGTTAATTATTGTTTATGTGTTTACTTTTATTGGACTTACCAGAATAGCGGAAATATTTACAGCAATTCATCCTATAACTGCAATAAGTATAGCTATTATAATCACTTATATAATAATCCGAATAAAATATAAAAAAAAATCATCAACTGATTCTGATTGATTTCGATAAAGCGCAAGAAAAAAATAAATCAATCGCACGTTGAGTGACTTATTTTGAATATCATAGAAAAACAACTGTCTTATGGCGTTTTCCCTAGCTGGTTTTATATGCCATTTTTTTATGGATTGGTGATTAATTTTCATTCCTTTATTCTATTTTTCATTTGGAGTTAGCAGTTTTATATATCCCTCGTAGGAATAAATTTGCCCCCATTTCTTTTCGCTGATATTTTTAACAATACCCAAATCTATCAAACGCTCGACTGTGCTTATTGCGGTTGGTTTTGAAAGTTCTGTGCGTTTTGTAATTTCTGCAATAGTTAAAAGTGGTTTTTGTTTGAATTCAGCTAACACCATGCCAACAGACTCACGGGCGCGACCAAGACCTTTGACCTGTGCATCATCCTTATTGAACATCTTTTGTATCTTAAGCAGGGTATTCTTCGCATCCTTTGAAGTCTCCACCACGCCTTCCATGAAGAAATTCAACCATTCTTCCCAATCACCAGTTTTGCGGACTTCCATTAGCTTTTCATAATAGAGGTCGCGGTGTTGCTTGAAGAACAGGGACAAATATAAAAATGGCGATTTTAAAAATCCACGCTCGCAAAGATGTAATGTAATCAATAAGCGCCCTGTGCGGCCGTTGCCATCTAGGAATGGATGAATAGTTTCAAATTGATGATGGATAAGGGCAACTTTTACTAAAAGAGGGATTTTATCTTCTCCATTCATAAACTTTTCCATATCGCTCATCAGGGACAACACCTTATCTGGTGGAGCAGGAACAAACTTGGCTGTTGCTGGTCTCGTTCCCCCAATCCAGTTTTGGCTTGAGCGGAACTCGCCTGGCATTTTGTTCTTGCCGCGGGAATTGTTAAGCAGAACTTTATGTATTTCACGAATAAGTCGCAAAGAGAGCGGAAAACCTTTACTTATTCTTTTTAAGCCGTGGTTTAGTGCTAAAACATAACTTGATACTTCAGCAACATCATCTATAGGAGTTCCCGGGGTACTGCCGGATTCATAACGAAGTAAGTCATCCAGAGTCGATTGTGTTCCTTCGATTTGCGACGATAGTACAGCTTCCTTGCGGATATACATATAGTTGATAATATTTGGGTCTGGGGCATTCTCAACAACTCCGTTTAATTCTCCTATGGCAAGGTTAGCCTTTGCAAGAAAATCTGAAATAGCGACCATGTCGATAGCAGGTACTGGTGGAAGAGGATTTGGGGCATAAGTAGAATAGCGCTCTTTATCTACCATCGTTGATTTAAGTAAAGTCCCTTGCAGTTTTCTTTTCATTATTACACCTATTCACTTGGTTTACAGGATATAATTATATAAAATTATCCTTTACAAGTCAAGACAGAAAGTTAAATAATATGACTTATCTTTAACTTTCTCTGAAAGAAAGTTAAAGATAAATTTGCTTAAATAGTGGATTGTAAGCAAAAATTAACAATAATCGGCAAATGTATTACTGCTAGTCCACTCAAGTTCTAAGACAATAATGAATTGTTTTTCTGCCCCTTCGCTTACTTACTATCATTAACAGCAAGAACTGCTACTATCATCAGAACAACCACAAGTGGGTTTTTTCCCTGTAAGCCATCCCCAAATAATTGCAGCAGCACATCCTACATTTGCCTCAACAGTGATTGCAGACATTGGGCAATTCATTTTGCAAGCCCCACATTCCATGCAACTGTTTTTGTCAACAATTGCCACTTTGTTGTTTT
>WRCW01000210.1 GCA_009783755.1 Spirochaetaceae bacterium | reverse complement strand
TTTCCATATCCCATTCTTGTAATAAAGCGGAGATCCTGAGACCCGAAAAGAAGAGAGAGCGTATTGAGTGTAGGATTGATCATACTATAATAATCCTGATACGCCAGATTTTTTTCCTGTTTTCCTGCTGTTCTTATGGGTGAAATATCAAAAATAAGAGATAATCCTTCTATTAGCGGCATAAACTCTTTGTTGACAAAACCCATACGTTCATCAACTTCTCTAAGATATGTTTTGTTCAATGTCTCAAAACCATCTTGCATATATTTGTGTGCTTTTTCCTGATAATTAAGATCAAGTGTAGTATGTACAATTAGGCCATCTCTAAAATAATCATAAGAACCATATAGGATATTCTCAAGTTCCTGTCTTATATATTCACTGAAATATGGCGCTTTATCATCTTTTACAAGATAAGCAGTCTCTGATGCTGATCTTAAAGGGTCATATACTTCATTCCAATATTCTGCAAAGGATAAATCTGCCTCTTCTTTTGTTATATAATTTATATCTACCATTTGTTTTAGAACTTCGGACTGGATAATTTTAGCTCTTGTGGGATGTCTTATTGGAGAATATCTGGCAGGGTTTGCAAGTTGTATAACAAGAAGTGCAGATTCTGCAACTGAAAGGTCTCTTGCAGAGTGACGGAAATAGAATTGTGATGCAGCTTCTATGCCATATACATTGTGGCCAAAATAGGACTCATTAAGATAAACTTCAAGTATTTCATGTTTACTTAATTTTTTTTCAAGTTGAAGAGCCCACCATAATTCTATTATTTTACGTTTAATGGTCTTTTCTTTTCTATCTGCAAATTGTCTTCCTGCAACCTGCTGGGTTATTGTACTGCCACCGGAAACATATCTGCCTCTTGCTATATTCCAGACAGCTCTGAAAATACCTTTTACACTAAATCCATTGTGTTTAAAAAACTCTTTATCTTCTCTGGTTATAAGAGCCAAAATAAGATGTCTGGGAAGCTCATCTATAGGTATAATTTCTCTTTTTTCATCTGAAAAAAATTCAGTAATAAACCTTCCGTTAATATCAACTATTTGAGATGGAAGGGAAGGGCGGTATTCTCCTATTTTATTGGCTTCAGATACATTTTTTGATAAAGCAAAAATAACTCCAAAAATTGTCCCAAATGTAACTGTTATAATAATTGCGAATACAAGAAGTATATCAAGAAGGATTTTTTGTTTTCTGGTAAATATCATACTCAAAAGTAATTTATTGAAAGAAGCTTTGTCAAGACAAAATAGGCCACTCCTTTTGAGAATGGCCTATCTAAATATCGCTCCTAATATAGTTAACTGGGAGGGGAACTATATTATCACGACAGTTATAATATCGGTATTTTTGCAAAATATATTATAAAATATTTAAAAAACGAGTCAAATATAGGTCTGTTATCTTTATATTTACTTTTTACTCAGGAAAAAATGGAAGTTTTTTGAGAAATTATATGATAAAACTGAAAAATCAGTACTCTTTTATATCAATATCCAGAAGAAGATCTACTAAATATCTTTTACTTTTTTCAAGCTTGATTTTTCTGCTTATACTATATTCGCCAAGTTTAAAAACAAAAGTATGTTCTCCTATTTTAAGATTTGAAAACTCCCTTTGCTTGTAAAGTGCTCCATCAATGAAAATTTCTGCTTCAGGCGGGGCTTGTATAACAACATAGGGCAATTCTCTTGTTAAATAGGCATTTAAATTATTTTTTTCATTGCTTTTCAATATAATTGATTCTTCAAAAGTGATATATCCTTCTTTTTCAATTCTTACTTTTCTAATACCTGTTGGCAGTACCAGGTTATCGCTGTTTTCATATATATTGTTATCTATGTATAGTTTATATTCTGTGATTTTATTTAAACTATTGTCTGAAGATGAATTGCTTTTCTCAAAAACATTTATTGCAAGGGTTCCATTTTCTGAAAAGAACGGAGATATCTTTATTTTAATTGTTTCATCCAGTAATTTATCCGGTATTCCTTTCATTACAGGAAGCATTGCAATGAGTAGCGGAAAAGAGGAATTCTTAAATTCTTTTGGGGTAATATAATCTGTACCGGGAATAATTTCATTGCGCGTAGGATTGTGCTTAAAATAAATATCTATGAAATGTTTGCTCTTTTTAGGGAGAACAATATATTTTACAAGATCTCCGCTATAGCTTGATATATCTTCTGTGGGAAAAGGGGTAATGTTGTTATAGAAAAAAAGTGCGAATGTATCAGGATATTCTTTTAAGGTTTCTGAAAACCACATTTCGAGCTGGATTTTTACAGGCTCAAACTCTTTTTTTTCCAAAAGGATTGCAAAATAATTTTCAGAAGACAATATTACTTCATCAATATTATCAGGTCCTGAATCAATTATAGTGATCTTTTTTAATTGGCCTATAATATTATCAGAAAAAGATAGTTGTGGTACTATGAGGAAAAATAGTAATAATAATACTTTTATTTTCATAGATTGTTATTGTTTCCTGTTGAATAGAATAAGCGGATCTTCTGCTTTATCCCCACTTTTTACTTCAAAATGGAGGTGCGGTCCTGTTGAATAACCGGTACTGCCTACCTCTCCTATTATTGTACCTGCATTTATCTGATTATTCAATATCACAAAAGACTCTTTTAAGTGCCCATATAAAGTGTTGTATGAACCAGGATGTTTAATAATTACATAGTTACCAAGTATCTCATTGTATCCATTTGCTGTAACAACCCCTTTTCCTGCTGCAAAAACAGGAGTTCCCGAAGGAGCTGCAATATCGATCCCTGAGTGGAAATTTCTGTTTCCGCTTACAGGATTTACCCTAAAGCCGTAATGGGATGTAATTTGCCCTTTTTCAATAGGAAATCTGAAAAATGTACTTAGGAAAAAAGCCCTTTCTGTACTGTTGAATCTACCATCAATGATATAGGAAAATTTCTCTTTTGAGCCATCTCTCTTAAGTACGATAATATTATTTTTTTCATTAATATTTCTTGATTTTAAAATATATTCTATATCTGAAGCTGGAAATTCAGGAATAAAAAGAATTGGCTGGTTAGGAATTATTATTTCTTTTTCTGTTTTAAAATCATTTATTGATGATATTTTATTTAATGTACTTATAGACTCATAGGGTATATTAAGACGTGAGGCTATAGCGAAAAGTGTATCTCCTTT
>WRCW01000209.1 GCA_009783755.1 Spirochaetaceae bacterium | reverse complement strand
TTGACAAATATTACCCAACGTGATATCCTCATTTTTGAGAGTAGGAGAAAATAGTGTCCCCATTAAGTAGCTATAAAAGAGCGGAAGCAAATTTTGTTGGTAAAATTACCAAATTATTGAGCGTATTTGCAATGAAAATCTCTTCCGCATTCGGTAATATGGTAGATGCAGGAAAACAACGTTTTACTGTAATGCTTATACCCCATTCAGAGAAAAAAATATTTAACTTTAGAATATCAGTCTTTTCACTTATTGTAATAGTTTTCCTAATTGGCTGTATGCTTACATCTTTTGTTATATTCACAACACAGTTTAAAGGGATGTCAGGGCTAATAAAATTAAGATCTGAGACACTTGAAAAGAAAGAAACAGACCTTGAAATAATAAGAGATCAGATAGCAGAGCTAAAAAGAGTATCAAAAGTTTTTGAAGCATCTCTTGTGAAAACTCTAGGGATAAATAATACATCTTCTGCTGGTGCAAAAGCTCAAAACAGCGATTTTATCTCATCTTTTTCCCATAGTAGGTCACAGGAAGAGGTTCTTTTAAGGGAACTTGAGGATCTTAGAAGTTTAAGCCAGCTCCTTAGAGAGTCTGTTGAGTCTTTTGAGGAAATAAGGGAACTTCTTATAGCTCAGGGAGATCTGCTTGTTGAACTTCCGAGTATATGGCCGCTTAAAAACGTAAGAGGCAGAGTTACAAACTATTTTGGACCTCAGATACACCCATTTACCAAGCAGTGGTATCTTCATAAAGGGATAGACCTTGCATATCAGCAGGGAACACCTATTATCTCTACAGCAAGCGGAAAAGTCATTGAAAAAGGGTATGAAGCTACAGGATTTGGAAATTATATCCTTATAAGACATAAATATGGATTTTTTACAAAATATGCCCATTTGGATAGGGTATATGTCCGGGAAGGCGAAACAGTTACCCAAGGACAGGTTATTGGAACAATGGGCAATACAGGACTTTCCACAGCACCTCATTTACACTATGAAGTCAGAATTGGCTCACAAGTCGTTGACCCCGAAAGATACCTTAATATAAGAAACAGGCCTGGTGAGTGATTTCTATTTGACTGGGAGAGGCAGGAATCATAATGAGTAATAGTATTGTTGAAGATGGCACATTTGTTAACTCCATTGTTGGTGAAGGTACCAGGTTAAATGGCGAGTTGGATCTAAATGGGCTTTTAAGAATAGATGGTGATTTTTCAGGGACAATAAGAACCAATGGAAAAGTGCTTATAGGCAAAAACGGCAGGGCAAAATGTACGATAAGTGCAAGCACTGTTGTTGTTGGCGGCGCTTTAAGGGGAAATATCTATTCTACAGAAAAAGTCATAATACTCTCTTCAGGAATAATTTTTGGCAATATTTTTACTCCAAGACTGATCGTTGAAGAAGGGGTAATTCTTGACGGTAACTGCACTATAAAAAGCAATTATGCAGAAGGTATTGATCTGTTAAAAGAACCTGGAATTGCAGCTGTTTCGAACAACAAGACAGAGCTGAAAAATAATGAACAGAAAAACAATGAGCAGAAAAACAACGAACAGAAAATAGAAAATTCTGATTCTTCTCTTAAAGCATATTCTTCCACACCAAATGTAAAAGAATTGGATGAAAAAACACTTAGCGAAAACATAACCAGGGGACCGCTTTTATAAAAAAGCAGCTTATCTGTTTTGTTGTAATAAATATTAAAAGTATTATTTATGGAAAAAATTGATCCTTCTACCGGCACCTATAATTTAAGAAACGATAGAGGAAAAAAGGTCGGAAAAAAGTCCGGAAGTTTTTTAGGTTTTTTTAGTGCAACACAAGCGCCTGATGCAAATGTATCGGAAACAGATTTTTCTTTTTATCTTTCTGCTGCTGTTGATGAAAATGCCTCTCAGGAATCTCTTCTTGATGATGTACATTCAATCGGTCAAAAACTTATTGAAAAACCTTTTATTTCAAATATCAAAGAATATAGAGAAGCTGTAAAGCGGTTTATAGCTTATGTTGTAAAAAATGCTTATTCTATGGAAACCAAGATAGAGGAAAAGACATATAAAAAAGATGGATTTGATTTTAAGGATGAAAATCAAAAGTTTCAGAGAATATGGACAAATATCAGAGTGGTTGATGATAAAGTTGAAAAGCTGGCTATTTATACATTGCAAGATCAAAAAGATAAATTAACTATTCTGAAAAGAGTTGAAGAAATAGAAGGTATTCTTGTAGATTTAATGAGATAATCTATATATGGAAAAACATAACAATTAGGTGATTTAAATGAATGATGATATTATAGATGATGAATTATTTAAAGAAGATATTATTGAAGAAGCAGGAGCAACAGATGAGTTGCCTCCGGATCTTCCTGAAAAACTTATAAAAGTTAAATTTGTCCATTCAAATGAGACAGAATTTTGCGAATATCCCGAGGATTTTACTATTTCTCACAAAGATCATGTAATTGCAACAGGCAAATACGGGAAAGATCTTGCAACAGTTCTTGGCGGATATCTGCTAAGTTCCGAAAAAGAAAAACTAAAAGGGATAAGATCTGTTCAGGCAATAACCAGAAAAGCAACTCCGGCAGACATTGAAAAATATAAGCAGAATTGTGAAAAAGCAAAGGAAGCTTTCAATATTTGCAAAGAAAAAATTCGTAATCATAAACTCGATATGAAGCTGATCTCTGCCCATTATCTTTTGGAAGAACCAAAAGTCCTTTTCTTTTTTTCAGCTGATACAAGAGTTGACTTTAGGGAACTTGTAAAAGATCTGGTATCTGTATTTAGAATAAGAATAGAACTAAGGCAGATAGGTGTAAGAGATGAATCCCGCGTTATTGGGGGAATGGGAGTATGCGGCAGAGCTTTTTGCTGCCATGGGCTTACAGACAAGCTTACCCCTGTATCAATAAAAATGGCAAAAGATCAAAATCTTTCCCTTAATTCCATGAAAATATCTGGTCCATGCGGAAGGCTTTTATGTTGCCTTTCTTATGAGTGTGAATTTTATCAGGAAGAAAGAAAAAAAATACCAGTAGAAGGGACCTCTGTTTATTGGGGTCAGGTAGCATATAGAGTTATTGAGATAAATATCCTTACAAAAACCATAAAAATGGAAGGTCCGGATGCAAATATGATTTATACAACTTTAAAGCAACTGGACTTTGATCAAACAAC
>WRCW01000208.1 GCA_009783755.1 Spirochaetaceae bacterium | reverse complement strand
TTCTTTTTCTGTTTTAAAATCATTTATTGATGATATTTTATTTAATGTACTTATAGACTCATAGGGTATATTAAGACGTGAGGCTATAGCGAAAAGTGTATCTCCTTTTCTGGGCAAATATCTAAATATTAAAATCGGAATTCTCTCTTTGTTATTGGCTTTATATGAAAGTGTTATATCTGAAGTAATTTGTTTGAACAAAATATCTGTATCATTAAGTGATTTGATTTGAGGATAATTATTATAATTTTGATTATCAGAGTAAGCAGGAAATATTATTATTAATAAAATAAAATAAATAAATTTATATTTAAAATTCATTGTTATTATTTTTTCTTAAAAAATAAGATTTGATCAATCCAGCTATTAAAAATATTAAAACAACAATAGATATTGAATGTATATAGAAACCGTTACTTGCAAGAAGAATAGCGGAAAGTAATAAAAATGCTGCAAATAAAATCAAGAAAGATTTGAATATAAATGTAATAATTTTTTTACCAAAGTTATCTTCTTTTTTGATTTTAATTATCAAAAAATAGATAAATAAAACTGCTGCAATAACAAAGAGAGTTATTGTATAAAATCTTTTATATTTTGTTGCAGCTAGCCAGAGAGGTGTTACAATTATAAATCCTGAAAGTATAATAACTGCTGCTGCTGCGATTATTAAAAGCAGAGAATGTAGTATTTTCTTGTAAGCTTCAATTAGTTTTTTCATTCTTTTATTATTCCAGGCTGCGTAACTGTGCTTTAAAATTATTTGAATCAGAACTTTTTCCCAGATCTGTTGATGTTGTAATCAAAAGATCTAAAACACCTTTTTGCTCTTCAAAGTTTTTTATTACCTTGAAAATATCCAGAGATTTTATAAAAAAGGAGTAAGCCTCTTCTTTTTTGTTGTTTTTTAAGGAAACTATTCCCAATGCTTTATAATCTTTAGCAATACCAAAACTGTTTTCTATACGCCTGTCTTCTTTTAGTGCCATATTTAACATTTCAACTGCTTTGTCATAATTATTATCTTGAGAATAAATTGATGCCACAAAATAGTAGTTTGCAGCAAGGTTTGAATAATTTTTATTATCTTTGTTTATTTCAATTGCTTTATTTATTGTAGATAATGCTTTTTCAGATTCCCCTTTTTTACGTTCAATAAGTGCAAGTGTGTGAAATGATTCAGCCTGTATAGTAGATTTTGTTTTTGCATGAGCGATGGACTCAAAAATAAGTTTTTCTGCTTCAGAGATAAGGTTTTTAAAAATATTGAGCTCAGCGAAATTATTTGCAGATATTGCAATTAATTCATTATCTCCAAGTTTTTTTGCAAGATAATAACCTTCATTGATATATTTTTCTGCATTTGAAATATCTCCGATCAATAGAGATGTTCTACCTATAGAACTTTTGACTTTTGATATGCCGGGTTCAAAATCTGCAGCTATGTTTTCATCCAGCGCCATATTGAAAAATACAAGAGCCTGATTATAAAGCCCATCTTTAAAATATCTATTGCCAAAATCTATAAAATCAGCAGCCCTGTTTTTGCGGGTATTTACTTCGGAAGTTTTTTTAGGAGCAGAGGAGCATGATATTATGAATAAAAAAAATATTGCTGTCAGGAAAAATGATATATTGCGCAAAAAAAGTTTTTTAGTCATTAGAAAATTTCCTCTCTTATACTAAATTGGGTACCTTCCTGTTCTTTTTGCTGTGTTATCCCTTTTTTTAATAGAGGATTATTTTTAAGCCCTTCCATTACAGCAGTTCCTTCTTTTAGCGCGCCTCTGCTTTCTTCAAGAACTCCTGTGATCTGTGGTGTTGAATTATTTAAGTAATTTATAAAATCATTTAGCTCTGCTATTGTATTATTAAGGTTAATAAGAATTTCATCGATCTGTCGATATATTTCACTATCATCTTTTGTAATGGCAGCAATTGAGTTATTTGGATCAGCTATATCATTTGATAATGTACTAATATTTTTTATTATGTTTTCTACATCTTTAAATATATTTTTTATATTATCTGCTATTTCAGTAGTTATCCCTTCAAAGTTTTTGACTATTAAACCTGCAGAAATATCCGCTTCTCCTTTTAATGTTTTATCGAGTGATTCTAAAAGAAGAGTGAGGTTAGATATAACAGGGGTGAGCTGGTCTATTATATTATCTCCTCCTGAAATATCTACAAGCCCAGCTTCTATTAGAGCTTTTGCTTCCGGCATATTAAAGGATGGGATATAACTATTTTCAGGAATATGTTCTGCTGAAGAGGGACCTGGATGTATGATAATATCGCTGCCAAGTCCAATAGGGCTTGTTATTTTCTGAATTATTGTATTTGGCACAATAATATCTATATATTCGCCATATAGATAAAAATCAACTTCAACATCGTTTTCTTTGCCAAGTCTTACTTTATCTATGATCCCGATCTGAAATCCTTTATATTTTATTGGCATTCCAACTTTAAGGCCATCTGCAGTTAAAAACTTGGTATTATAATAATAGTTTTTGGAAAACCATCTCTGATTTATCCCTATAAAAATCAAAAATACAGAAATTGATAGGAACCCTATAATTATAAATATACCTACGATTTTATCCGCATATTTGATTTTAAATTTCATATATTTAAGTTTACCCCTCAAAGAAATTTAATGCAATACGGCGTTGACCCTAACAGCGGCGCCCCACGCACTTCGCCATCCATGGCTAGCGTGGGACGCGACATCCCTGTCGCAGTCCCTGCCGCGGTACTGCGTTGACCCTATATCGCTTGGCCGTGTCCTGAATGGACACTGGCCCGCCTGCAGTACAAGGAAAGTCGCCCGCAGGTGTCCCTGCCGCGACTAAGAAAAATCAGGATTTATCAAATCAAGAATATCGCTATCAAAATTTGATACCTTATCCAAAACATGTGACATGATCTTCCTGATAACAGGATCATTAGAAGTAACAATATTTTTGTAAAACCCATTTGCATAAATTTTATTTTTAAACAATACAACAATATAATCAGCAAGCATGGAGGTAATATATTCATCATACGTGCAGATTATAAGTGTTTTTCCCCTGGCTTTTAGATCTTTTATAATAGATCTGATTTTCCCATGCGCTGAAAAATCAATAGACTCTTCCGGGCTATCGATCATCAAAATATCAGGATCTGTAATAAGCGCTCTGGCAAAAGAGAT
>WRCW01000207.1 GCA_009783755.1 Spirochaetaceae bacterium | reverse complement strand
TGTCATTAGAGTACCTTACGTGTACGTGACACTAATAATAGTTTCGTAACTATTTCCCCCCTACTATTTTTTTAGCCCACTTTTCCCACCTGGACAAATAAAGTTCTAATTCCAATAAAAATAATTATATGTATGAAATTTTCATGCTACTTATATTTTTCTTAAACTTCCTCTAATTATTTTCATGCCCTTATCACATAAGAGTACTTACCAAAAAGTGAGGACTATTTTTCAGTTGATGCGAAATGTGGAATGCACTTTTACTAGGGCTCATGATACCATGGGAAGTCAGGAAAAAGGAGGACATACAACGCTTAATTATAAGCTAAAATTAGGAGAAGGCGGTAGGATTCTCCCTCTTATTTCTTAGATCTTTCGCTTTTGCTCTATCATTTTTGGAAAATAATTGGTATGCAAGTTCACTTTTACAATGGCATTTTCATTATAAGTTAAAATGAGGGAAAACGCGCACCAATGGTTCGAAGATGTGAGTTCATTAGGAGGCTCAAAGATTTCAGAACCTTCTGGTAGGAACCAGAATATAAATACCAATATTCTACATATGTCCTTACACTCTCATTGTATATAGATTTCGCTTCACATTTTCAAGTGATGGTTTTTAACGTCTATTTTTTGTTTTTTCAATATCGAGGTCTTCAAGGATCACACTATCCACTGGTCTAAAACTTGGTTCCTACCAGAAAGTAGAATATAAATACTAATATTCTTAAATATATGGTGTGAGCATAAAATTGCTTAATATGAAATTATTGGATTAATTACAAATATGCTCATTGTGGTGATTGAAAGTGAGTGATACTAATATTAAAAAGTATGGGAGAGCGACAATAGATAAAATTGAACGTACGATAGAAAAAGGCATGTTACAGTCTGATGAAGCAAAATTGCTCTATATGCTGTTTGATGATTTGGTTGCTAAGAAAAGCGTCTCTGTAAAACGATTGGAGACAATTGCAAGAAGTATTATCTACCAAAAAGAGTGTGGTTTGCCACACCTTGCAACATGTGATACACAAGAGTGTATCAACGCATGGTCTGCATATTACGATTCATCAACACACAAGATCGGAGTTAAAAAAACGACCTTAGTTGCATTTCGTCAAGTTATGACGTTTCTTGTAAAAAAGAAGTATAATACAGCCGTGGATATGGATGAATTGAAAGAAATTAAGGTAACAGTTCCGCAAGTGATGAAGAATGAGGATGATATTCTCACACCTGACGAGCTGCAACGTTTCTTCAACAATTGCAGAGCTATCAGAGATAGGATTTTTTACGAAGTGCTTTACGAGTCTGGAGGACGTGTAACAGAAGTTCGGACGTTGAAATGGAGTCAGATCACATTTACGGATACTCACGCCTTCATTAAAATCCAAAGTAAGACCGATAAGATCAGAAAAGTGCCGTTGATGACGAGCCATATTCTTTTGAGGAGGTGGAAAGATGAATATCCTTCTGGCTGGGCTCCTGAGAAATTTGTGTTTCCAAACAACCAAGATCCACACAAAGCAGTCGGTTACGACTCTATTAAAAATGGATTAAAGCGAATTTTAAAACGGGCAGGTATTGAAAAGAATATCACTCCTCATTCATTCAGACATACAAGAATTACCGACCTATCACGGGACGGAATACCACAACAGCACATCAACATGATGGTTTGGGGCTCTCCATCCAGCCAGATGGTTAATACCTATACACATCTGTCAGGCGATGACGTTGAAGAATCCCTTCTTGCAGGTATTGAAACCAAAACTTCCAGACCGAAAAAACAGAAGGCAATCCAATGTCCTTCTCTTGATTGTGCACTCATCAACCCCACAACCGCTATTTATTGTTTGTGTGGCCATCCCTTACACGGTTCTGCTCCTACACAGGAACAAGTTAGGCTCACAGTGCAGGAAATTGAGCAGCATCCAGACTTTAAGCGCATAATAGAAGCGGCTTTATTGAGCCTTAAAATGAATAAGGGGGAAGTATAATGAAATTTGAAGACTTAACAGCACGGTATCTTTCCGACGTGTTGGGAGGGTTTCTCCATGCCGAGACAAGAAGAAAAGTAGGTGAAGCATAATTATGAAAAAAATATTATTTTTTGTATTAGCAGTATTATTGGTTTTTGGTGGAAACACAATAGCAGACGATGAGATAATTTATAGCGTGTTTGCACAGTTAAGCACTGATAAAATGGGTCAGTATGCCTATGATATCAATCATCAAAAGATGGAAGGGTACTTTTACATGACATTTTTCCCTGATTTTCCGTCAATGCAGCGGTTTAGGGGTGAATTTCAACAAAGAGTAGAAAACAACTTGAAAATACCTGTAATACAAAAGGATGACGTCAGAATTACGAAACAAATAGCAATTGTGACGATTCAGGGCGAGCAGTGGGTTGCAACATGGGTACCACGCGATGGATATAATTACAGGCGTATTCTATGAGCAAAGCAATCATAAACGCAAACTTATAGCAGGATGTGAATGTGACGGAGTTCAAATTATTTTTAATCCTAGTAGTAGTGCTATTATGCAGTGCTATTGGTTTTTGCGTAATTCCTATATTTTTAACATTCCTGTTATTATTGATGTTTGTTGGTACAACATCTGATCTGATATTGACACTACAACAAATCGTGGGGTAATAGAAGAAAACGACTTTATCATCTTGAGGTTATTTACGTATCATTTACGCTTCCGTTTTGCTTGTGGAGACATGAATGTGTTAACCCCTCTCCAAAATAAAATAAGCTCCATTTCCATATGTCTTGAATTAATGCCTATGCATCAACATAGGGGTGAGGTTATGGAAAGAAGCAATATCACGAAGTGATATACCAAGCGCAATCAGATACTCAATATCTGACCTTTGGGAATGCATACATACTTTACATCTCGTCTGTGTCTTTCCACGGACATGTAAAAAGAGTTCATTGAACTACAAGGTAAGCCAAAAACAAGCCAAATATATATACATGCCACAGAATGGTATGAAGAACCTCCTCATTGAAGGTGGTATCACTCACACGCGCCATCACAATATCGTTCTTCTAAACAACTTGGAAAATCGTTATTTCCCATCAGAGAGAAAACGCCAAAATATGTCTGAACTGAGTTGCTCAATGTAAATATGCAGCACTGATTTACATATACTTTTTATACAAAAAATTATGAAAACATTGTGTACATATATCCTGATT
>WRCW01000206.1 GCA_009783755.1 Spirochaetaceae bacterium | reverse complement strand
CTGCAAGACTATCTATTACTTCAAGCTAAAGAAATTCTAAAAATACAAAAAACCGGGATCAGGAAAAAGTAAACTGTACTTATAAAAATCAAAAAGAAATTTTAACACTTATTGAGATAAAACTGATTTTTATGTAAAATGGTTTTATGGAATGGAGAGCAAGTCATATATTGGTAAAAGATAGGTCATTGGCGCAGGAGCTTCTTAAAAAAATAAAGCAGGGCGCTAACTTTGAATCTGTTGCAAGGGAATTTTCAACCTGTCCCAGTAAATCAAAAGGTGGCGACTTAGGATGGTTTGGACCTGGAAAAATGGTAAAGCCATTTGAAGATGCTGTAAACAGATTAGGAAATGGCTCTGTAAGTGATATTGTTTCAACACAGTTTGGCTATCATATAATCAAAGTTACAGGGAAAAAATAACTACGCCAGGTATTTCTGGTAAGTTGTGGATACTTAAAGACTACAGTCGAACAAATCACTTAGCAATTTTATCTTCTCGCTTTGAAACAGATTTCAGAGAAATCAAATAAATTATTACCGACACCCAGATAAACGCAAGCGCGATAAAATACCGTAATGGAAAATATTCAGCAAAGACAAAGTATCCCATAATAAATTGTAAGGTAGGGCTAAAGAGTTGTAAAAACCCTACTGAAGAAAGCGGTAATATTTTTGCCCCGCGCGTAAATAAGTACAGAGGTATAGCAGTTACTATTCCGCAAAGCGCAAGGATCATCAATGTATGGATGGGAAGCTCTGCAAAGTAAGAGAGTTCCTGTAAGCCGGATGTCATACTTAACATACCACTTGCATTCGATCCAAAGTGAAATAACAGGAGAAATAAACCTATAGGAAGCGCAGCCAGTGTTTCAGATCCCAATGATTCTAAAGCAGAAAGAGTGATCTTTTTTTTGCATAGACCATAAAGACCAAAAGATACAGCAAGGGCAACAGAGATCCATGGAAAAGAACCTGACATAACAGTAAGTATCATAACACCAAGCGCTGCCATGCCAAATGAAACACATTGAAGTGGTTTTAGTTTTTCATGAAAAAAAATCAAGCCAAATACAATTGAAACAAGCGGATTTATATAAAAACCAAGAGATGCCTCAATTGCATGTCCTGTGTTTACAGCCCAAATAAATAAACCCCAGTTGAAAGTAACTGCAATAGATGCAAGTATTAGAAAACCGCATTTTTTTCTCTCTTTGAATACTAGGAGCCATGCAAAGTTTTTTTGAATTATCAACAGTAAGCTTACAAATAAGAATGAGCATATAATCCTGAATGCAAGAACATGTAAGGGATCAATTGCGATAAGGAGCTTCCAATAGAGCGGAATCACTCCCCACATGACATAAGCTAATATTGTAAATAAAATTCCCTTGCCAAACGAAGAATTATTCATTGCAAGGATTGTAGCAGATTTTTTTATAGTCATTCAATATGATTTCATACTTTTTCCAAACCTGATCATTTTCTTTAGCGCATTATCTTTCTTTTTTAACCTCATATACTCTATTATCCATAACTACTTCGATATTTCCGGAATCAAGAAACTTACAGCTCATATCGCTACTCCCATTGATTTCAAATTTAAGTATGCAGCTATCCCTTGTATTTTTCATATATATATAATGCGCTCCATTTGCATCGCCTACTCTCCCCACATAAGAAAGCCAGGAAATAAATTCTCTTCTTGTAATCCCTTGCTCTTTCGCTACCACAGATGCCTCTCTCCTTGCTACAAGTTTTGGAGATGCAATATAATAATTCCTTGCTATTTCTGCAATTTCTTTTTCAATTTTTTCTATCTCTTTTTCTGGTATTGTTTTTAAACTATTGGAATTATCAGTATCGAAATCTGCTCTTATCCGTATTACCACATCAAGAGTATCTCTTGGTAAAAGATTCCTTATTTGCACAATAGAAAAATCCCAGTTATATAAAGGCAATGAAGCGATTTTTAAAAAATTAAAGAAATTTCTGCTGCTGGCCTGAATCGAAAATTCAATTTCTTTTTCATTGCCATAACCAAGGTACTGATAGCTTTTGATCAAGCAATTGCAACTTCTTAAAATATCTCTTATAGACATTCCAAAAATAGAATCTGTAAATCCTTCGCCATAGCTTTGCTCTTTTTCTTCATGGATAAGGGCCTCAAATAATTTTATCCTTTCTTCTATTATATTATCTTCAGCGACATAATATCTTGTTGCCAGCACAGTTCCATTTATGGTAAATCTTTCCCTGCCTTGATCAGGATGGATCTGATTCATCTTTATATTATTGATCTGTTTATTATTTTCAAAGTTCCTGAGTATTTTAAGCGAATCCAAAGCAAGCGCTTCCATCTGAAAATTATTTTCTTTAACAGTCAGCGATATGATTAAAACATTTTTATCAAGAGATGATGAAACTGCATTAAGAATTTCAAATGGTTTTAATCTTTTTCTCTCAATTAAATTTATATATTCTTTTTCAAGATTCAATAATTTCTCTTTTTGATTTTTTTCATTTTGCAATTTTCTTTCAATATATAACTGCTCTTCTCTAACCTGTCTATTATTTTCTTCCAAAGCTATTTTATATTGATACAATCCATATAGTATTATTAAAACAACTGCAACTGAAAAAATAAAGGAACTTATTTTAATATATTTTTTTCTTGGGTTATATTGGTTATAGAGGCAGATAGAATCAAAAGATATCTCTTTTATTGAATCTTCAATACTCCTGAAATTAATATTTTCATTATTCATGAAAGCTTTTAGATCCTGTACAAGGTTTTGTAAATTATTTTTATCACAAAATATTTCGATTGGTACTTTATTACTGCAATAAGTTTTAATATAGGTAGAAATATCTGAAATATTTTCAGCTCTTTTGATAATTGATTCGTTTATTGCCCCTTGTTCAATTTTTATTATTTCAATATGATCGCTATCAACATAAAAAGCAGTTGCTGTTTTTCCTTTTAGTAGTTGCTGCAGCATCAGCGTAGAGATTGGGACAGGTTTTTTAGGCAAATCTTTAGTTATTATAAAAACAACATATGATCCTTTTAGTTTTCCATTCTTCTTTATGATTATCTCAAAATCATTTAAGTTTCCCGGATAGATCATTTTTAGTTTATAACAGATAGCCTGATAAAGCTCTTTCCCTGTAAGCCTGGGAATATGAAGAACAAAAACAGAGTAATCAATTCGAGGAAAGAAATT
>WRCW01000205.1 GCA_009783755.1 Spirochaetaceae bacterium | reverse complement strand
TAGTACAAGAAGGAAAAATTTGGAGTGTGTTAAATGCAATTTGGCATCCCAGTCCAGATCCAAATAACCCTATGGGATACTATACTTACTCTACAGAAAAATTTATGTTTTATGGTGATATTATAGTTGATGACAAAGAGTACAAAAAATTATATATTTCCACAAAAGAATATCCAAATTTTCCTCAGGATTGGTCTTTACATAATCTTATGAGAGAAGATGATAACAAAAAAGTATGGTACAAAAAGAATATAAATTCAACAGAGAAGCTATACTATGATTTTTCATTAAAAATTGGCGATACTGTATCAAACCCGTGGAGTGAAACTCCGGTAATTGTTGAGGATGTCACATACAAAACTATGAATAATGGAAAAGAACGCAAGGTGTTGCACCTATCAAGTTTTGTTTTTGCTAATTCTAATAAGGAGTGCTGGATTGAGGGAATTGGTAGTACTGTTGGGCTAATATACCCCTTATTTGGATATGTTGTTGGTGGATATTACGAATTATTGTGTTCTTATGAAAATGAAGAAATAATATTTATTAACGATAATAGCGATACTTGTTATAAAAGCAGCATTGGAATAGAAGTTTATGAAAATAAAATAAAGATTTATCCTAATCCTGTAAAAGACATATTATTTATAGAAGCAATTGATAATTACGACATTAATTACATATCGCTGATAAATATTTATGGACAAACGGTAAGTCAATATGAAGCAAAAATAAATAAAATTAATGTTTCGGATATTCCATTCGGTTTATATTTTATAAAATTCTCAACTCATAGTGGAAAAGATATAGTTCAAAAATTAATAATCAATAAATAAAAAAGTTATGAAAAATATTTTACTTACACTATGTATGATAATAATAGGGTTATCTACTCATGCACAAAATTTTAACAAAGAAATAAATCTTAATACCAGTTTTTCTAAAACTGTGACTATCAATCCTTTTAATGCAAAAGAGGCAATTACCGGTATAGCCGTATCCGGCAACATTACTTTTTATTCTGATACAAGCTTTGTAAGAATTATTGTTAATGATGGCAACGGCAATATTTACATGCTTTATGAAACCTATCCCATGCTTGCTGTCGAAAAAATATTTAAATTTGAATATGAATGTGAAGAAACAAGTTTTTTGAATGACTATTATCCTATGGAGTTGCAAATTCAAGTAAAAGATGCTCATGCAAGTATTGAAAAAATTTCATTGAGTAATGAAAAAGTAAATAACTACGATAAGCTAAGGTTGAAACATAGGGATGATAAAAATAAATCCAAAATTGCTGTTATCAATAATTATATTAAAAAGAACAAGTTGTTATGGTTTGCTGAAGAAACCGAACTTTCAAAGAAGTCGTATTCCGAAAAGGTAAATTTGTTTGGAAAAAACTATATGACTTTTGGGTATGAATATTTTGAAAAAGGATTTTTCTCAATGTTTGGGCCCGATAGATCGCCAACTAAAAGTCATAACTATGTTGATAATTTTGACTGGAGAAGTCGACATGGTGCTAATAATCAGAACTCTCCATATTACGATGGCGATGTAAACGGAACAGGATGGATAACACCTGTAGTTTGTCAAGGCGGAGGGTGTTGGCATGAGTTTGAAAATTATTACGAATGTAACAAAGACTCAATCACATGTATAAATGAGGGTGGTATATTTAGAAGAGGAACGCCTACTTGTTGGCTTTTTGCGGCAGTTGCTCAGGTTGAAGCTATTGTAAATCTATATTATAATCAACATATCGATATAAAATTGTCAGAGCAATATGTTATGTGTGTTGATAGTACTACAAGCGGAGGTTGGTCAAGCTATGCACTAAATCATTTTAAAAATGAAGGAGTACCTGATGATAACTGTATAACATATTCAGCTTCATTAGATAATTGTAGTAATATGTGTACAGAACCCGAAGAAAGAATATGGATTAATAATTATTCTTTAATTCCTAAAAGCGCAAACACAAATGATATTAAGCAAGCACTAATAACAAAAGGTCCGCTTACCGGTGGTGGTCTATATCAAACTTGAGGTTGGTTATCACATGCTATGGCCTTAGTAGGTTGGGGAACAATTGATGAAGTCAATGTTTTAAAAGTACTTGGTTATGTCCCTTCTTATGCACCCGAGTGGTATGGCACTACTTATTGGATATACAAAGAGTCTTTTGGACCTGCTGAAAATGATAAAGGTTTTAGATATTTGTTGCAAACAGCTAATCCAGATGAAACATGTGTTATAAACTTACCAATTACTAGTTTAACTAAAACAGATGCTAATATCAGATGTGTTGATGAAGACGGCGATGGATATTATTTTTGGGGATTAGGGCCAAAACCTGCTCACTGCCCTGAGTGTCCAGATGAACCGGATGGAGATGACTCCAATCCATCACTAGGTCCATTAAATGAAGTTGGACAACGTACAATCATTGATACTTATAATTCAAATTTTGAAACAGGATGGGATGATTGGGTACAAATAGGTACAGATGATGGAGATTGGTGGAGGCATTCAGGAGAAGTTGATAATAATGGTTTTAAAATACTTGGTGCTCAAAGTGGGGATTATTATATATATGTAAATTCAAATTGTAGTAGCTGCTATCCTAAAAAGAAATTTATTATAGAAAGCCCACCTATTAACTTAAAAAATAAACATTGTGAAACACAAATGGACTTTTACTATCATATGAATATGGGATTATGGGATAGCTCCGGTTATAAACTAGAACTTCAAATTAGCTATAACAATGGGCAAACATGGGTGCCAAATTATTGGTATAAAGAGCATAACCAAGGTACAGGTTGGAAATATGCAACGACTAGATTTCCTGCAAGTGTAAATAAAATTAGATTTGTTGGAAGAACAGGGTTGTCTCATAGAACAGATATTGCTTTAGATAACATAACGATAGGACCTGCTGTAAAAGATCCGGATTTGGTTATCAATACAAATATCATATGGAATTCAAATAATAGCATATATGGAGATGTTCTCATCACTAATAATTCAACCTTAACTATAAACAATTGTACAATTTCTTTGTTTGACAACTGTAAAATCACCATCCACCCCGGTGCCAAATTAGTCATAGATGGCGGTCTCCTCACCAACGCCTGCCCCGACAAACTCTGGTACGGCATCCTCGTCGCCGGAAACGGCCACCTGCACCAATGGCCACAAAATCAAGGCACACTTGAACTCAAGAACAGCGCCATTATCGAAAAC
>WRCW01000204.1 GCA_009783755.1 Spirochaetaceae bacterium | reverse complement strand
ATAGACTCCACCACCATTACTATTTGCCGTGTTATTTTCTATGGTTCCACCATCCATGTTAAAGGTTCCAAGGAATATACTTACTCCTCCACCGTTACTTGCTTCATTCCCTCTTATTGTTCCGCCAGTCATGGTAAAAGTTGCGCCATAGTCATATACAATTACCCCACCACCACTATTTGCGGAGTTGCCTTCTATGACCCCTCCGTCCATTTTAAAGTTTCCGCTTGATACATACACTCCAGCACCTGATCCACTATTATTGCCTGTAATTACTGCTTTATCATATAACTCAAGTGTTCCTCCATTTACATCAAGAAGAGCGTCGGTGTTTCCGCTTATTCCTTTAAGCGTTATTGTACTGGGTGAAGTTACACCTCCAAGTTTAAGTGTTCCCATTATATTAAATAGGCATCCTTTTGATCCAAGCTGTATGGTATTTGCCCCTTCGCTAATAACCGTTATTTCTTTTCCTGAAGGTATTATTATCGTTCCTTGATCATCTATATCATTAAGTATTGTAACTGTTGCTTTTGTTGCCATCTGGTCATCTATATACTCAAATGCTTTATCAAGAGTTGTATACAATGTTGGAGCGTCTCCAATAGTTACCCTTACGCAGTACGGATCACCTGTCAATGATTTTGATATTTCCCTTACTACTCCTGCTTCATTTTTAAAGCGAAGATTAACATTATATAAAGCTCCAGGCACCAAGGGCACATGGCTCCCTATTATTACGCTATAGTCATCCCCTGTCCTTGATATCTTTACAATATCTCTCGACCATTCGTCCCAGCTTGTCCCATCAAAGTTCCTTGTATAAGTTTCTGGTGGTATTCCAAGCGATGGACAGCTTATTACAAGATTATCTGCATCTGCCCTGTCTCCATATCCAGAATTCCTTAAGCTCTGTCCCCATTTGACTCTTAAACCATTGCCTTCGCTGCCAGCTGCTATGGATAAATTTCTTATCTCTTCTGGATAATCAGTGCATTTAAGTTCTGGAAGTTCATAAGGGTCAAACTCTCTCTTGGTTTCCCTGTCATTTACTTTTAGCTTTAACCTGTACGCCTCTCCTATTGTTGCTCCTGCTATGCTTATTTTTATCTGGTCTGTAGGAAGATATTTTACTGTTATTACAAGCCCTGCAAAATCTCCTGAAGTATATTCTACAGTGCTATAATCACCAGGTGATTCAACTCTTGAAAAAGGGATCCATGCGTCGCCTTGTTTATATTCAAGATAGCTTACCAGTTGATAATTTTTTGGGTTTCTTAGTTTTAGGTCAATAACTGAATCTGGTTTTATTAAGCCTGAATAGACCTGGTTTTGCGGGTTTAGCAGTGTCCCATCTGTAAAAGTATGCTCTGCCACACTTGCACTATTTGTATATTGATCAAGGTATTCTGGAATTGATTTGTTATAGATATCACAAGTTAATAAAAAAAGAATTATAATAGAGATAAATAGTATAAATATTGATTTTTTCATGTGGGTCTCCTTAATAAAAGAGAGGTTATTTAATCAAATATTTTAATACTATTTATTTTGCTTGTATAGACTTCATGGGGTAGTTTTACAAAAATTGCTGTTTATAAAATGAGAGGCCCCGCGTGTGTTGAGGCGTCCGTGCAGCAGATAGCAATGCGTGGATGCTTCGCGATTTTTCACATCATTTTACTATTTCTATCTCATATTTAGCCTAATTTATGCTATCAGGATTAGCTTTTTTCTTTATTATTTATTTTGCATAGCATGAAACTTATGCTACAATAATGACCTAGGCGGTTTTTTATGGCTAATGAAGAAATTACTTCTATTTTAAAGGATCTCGAAAAATGCAACTCTGCCTTTACTGAACTGCGGGAAATATTTCTTGCAAATGTTGTAATGTTAAGCGAAATTCCAGCCCCTACTTTTGAAGAACGTGAAAGGGTAAATTTCCTTCTTGACAGGTTTTCAGACTCTAATCTTATAAATACATCTACAGATGAATATGGAAATGCTCTTGGCATTATTCCTGGTACTGATGAAACAAAAAATATTGTTCTTACAGCAGGCATTGACTCCTCTGTTGATACGCGAACAGATCATTCAGTAAGCGTAAGCTCGCAAAAAATAACAGGCGCTGCTGTCAGGGATAACACCATAGGACTTGCTGCATTAACAATATTACACAATCTTCTTGATAAACTGGATATAAAATTAAAATCAAATCTTATACTTATGGGAGCATCTCAAAGTGTTGGAAATGGTAGCCTTGGCGGGCTTAGATTTTTTCTTTCCAATATAAAGCAGCCTATAAAAGCTGGGATATGCATTGAAGGAAAAAGTCTTGGAGAATTCAGCCACAGGTCAATTGGAATGATGAAGTGTGAAGTTATTTACAATGCCCAGAGTAATTATAAGAAGAAATCATCCGGAAGAATTGGAGCAATAGAAACGCTTAGCGAAATCATAAGCAGAATGAGAGAAATACCTATTCCAAGCAAACCAAGCACATCAATATGTTTTAGTTCTATAGAAAGCGGATCTGAATATGATACAGAGACAACTGATGAAGGAATATTAAGATTTGAGTTAAGAAGCGAATCTGTAGATATGGTTAAAACACTTAAATATGAAATACAGGATCTTATTGCAGAAGTTTCATCAAATTACGGAGTAGATGTAAAAATGAATGTTGTGGGACAAAGAAATCAGGGAGGAATTCCTTTTACACACCCCATTACAACAATTGCAAGAGAAATAATGGAAGCCATGAATATAAAATATTCTGTAGTGCCAAGCACTTCTGGGCTTTCAGCTTTTGTGGATAATAATATACCGGCAATAACAGTAGCCCTTACTAATGAAACAGAAAAAGAGAGAAATTTAACCGAAATAGAAATAGAGCCGTTATCCGACGGTCTTAAGTTGCTTCTTGCATTAATACTCTCAATAGACAGGAGGGAATTTGATGGACCATAACAAATGGCTGCAAGAAAATACATATCACCATTCTGCATTTGCAAATATTACAGATCTTGTAAAACAAAAAGAAAAAAAAGGCTACAAAATATCGTTATGTATTCCTACCCTTAATGAAGAAAAAACAATAGGTAAAGAGATAATTATATTTAAATCAGAACTCATGAACAGGTTTCCTCTTCTTGATGAAATAGCTGTAATAGATTCAGGATCAAAAGATAAGACTCTTGAAATTGCAGCATCTTACGGAGCTGATGTTTATCTTGCAAGCGATATACTTCCCAATATTGAGAACAAAAAAGGAAAAGGGGAAAACCT
>WRCW01000203.1 GCA_009783755.1 Spirochaetaceae bacterium | reverse complement strand
GAATCGTGGTATTTAATAATCTTGATATTGAAAATGCAAAAAGTATTGTAAGAAAAGAGATAGCAATTTTTAAAACTCAACTGGAAGCAAAAAATATAACATCAGAATTTACAGAAGATCTTGTAACTTTTATTGCCGAGAATGGCTTCTCTAGAGAGTTTGGAGCAAGAAACATATCCAGGATATTCAGAGAAAAAGTAAAAGACCTTTTTGTTGATAGAGTCATCTTTGGAGACCTTGAAACAGGTGGTAATGTTGTTGTTGATGTTCAGGATAATGAAGTGGTTTTAAAAGTCCCTGTTATGTAAGAGCCTGTCCATAATATGAAAAATAGATTTCCTTATCTTGATGAGTCTGTTTTTTTTGAGTTTCCTCCTGTAGAAAATGCAAGGTTGGATGGGCTTCTTGCAGTTGGCGGAAATCTCTCTCCCGGAGTTGTTATATCAGCATATAAGCAAGGGGTATTCCCCTGGTTTTCAGAAGGGGATCCAATTTTGTGGTGGTCACCTGATCCGCGATATGTTCTTTTTCCTGAAAAACTTCACATTTCAAAAAGTCTTAAAAGAGATTTAAAAAAGAATTTATTTAATGTATTTTTTAATACAAGGTTTAATGAAATAATAGAGGCGTGCCGTAATATTCCAAGACCTGGACAGGATGGCACATGGATAACAGAAGAAATGGAAAAAGCTTATATTAAGCTTTTTGAGCTTGGTTATATATCCTGCGCTGCTGTGACAGAGCCAGGCTCCAGCAAACTCATAGGCGGAGTGTATGGGGTCAAAATAGGCAGGTGCTGGTTTGGGGAATCAATGTTTACAAAAAAGGATAACGCATCAAAGTATGGGTTTGTAAAATTTATTGAGTATCTTAAACAAGAGGGTGTTGTTATAATAGACTGCCAGGTTAAAACCGACAATCTTGAGAGATTTGGCGCAGAGATGATTTCTCGCACTCAATTTCTTGATATTATAAAAACAAATATCTTTTAAAAATATGCGCTAGAAAAGGATCAAAATGAAAAAAATAACAAAAAAGAGTTTTCTTTTATTTTCTTTACTTACTTTACTTATATTAAAAAACTTATTCGCAGAACAGCTCTATAAAAGTTTTGATGATGTTATCCCAACAGACCCCTCTATTTTGATCGTCAAAATGGATAATGAATTTACTTATTATATAAAAGAGAACCAGAAACCGGAAAATAGGATAATCTTGAGACTTGTTATCAATGCTGGTTCGATCCTTGAAGATGAAAACCAAAGAGGGCTTGCCCATTTTCTAGAGCACAT
This sequence comes from Spirochaetaceae bacterium, assembly GCA_009783755.1. GTDB lineage: Bacteria > Spirochaetota > Spirochaetia > CADAEX01 > CADAEX01 > WQTU01. The sequence goes on along the minus strand of WRCW01000203.1, from coordinate 2,032 downwards.
GGCATTTAATGGAACAGTAAATTTCCCTGATAATACTCTTGTTGATTTTCTGGAAAAAGAAGGGGTGAAGTTCGGGCCTGATCTAAATGCATATACAAGTTTTGACAATACTGTCTACATGCTCGATATCCCTTCAGGCAGAGAAGATCTTCTTGATGCAGCATTGCTCATAATGTTTGACTGGGCTTCGGGAATCACAAATAAAATTGAGCATATCCAAAAAGAAAGAGGCATTGTAATTGAAGAATTGAGAAAGGGCAAAGGGGCAGAGGAGCGGATAGCAGAAGCGCAAAGAAAAATTATTTTTGGAGATTCAAGGTATTCAGACAGAACACCTATTGGAATAATAGAAGTGCTTGAGAATTTTACAAGAGAAGATCTTGTCTCTTTCTATAATGATTGGTACAGGCCAGACCTTATGGCATTAATAGCTGTGGGAGATTTTGATAAAAATATTATTGAAAAAAAGATTATAGAAAGATTTTCTAAACTTTCCGGAAAAGAATCTGCAAGAGAGAGAATTGAATACCCTGTTGCAGATAGAGATTCAGATATTGTGTCTATTGTAAAAGATAGTGAAACTACTTCTGCAGATGTGAAAATAATATATCTTCTTGAAAATCAGGGAGAAAGCACTGTAAGGGATTACAGAGATACTATTATATCTTCTCTTTATGTCTCAATGCTAAACAGCAGGTATAAGGAAAGAGTGATGGAAAGTGATCCCCCTTTTGCAAATGCTTCTGCAGGATTTACAAGATTTGTTCGCACGAAATCGGGTTTTTCAGCAATGTGTATAGCAGAACCACAGAATATTACAGGAGGGTTTACTGCACTTGTTGAAGAACTATCAAGAGTCAAGCAACATGGTTTTACTGAAAGCGAATTCGAAAGGGCAAAAGCGAGCCATATAAAACTTTTTCAGCACCTTTATATTGAAGCAGCAAATACCCGTTCTGAAACACTTGCCGCAGAATATACCAGAAATTTTCTTGAAGGAGAATTTGTACCTGGCATTGAGCTTGAATATCTTTTAACAATGGATCTAATAAAAGGGATCACTGTTGAGGAAGTTGCCAAACTGTCAAATCATTATCTTAATGATAAAGGTGTTACTATATTAATAAGCGCTCCTGAAGATTCAGAACTTGGCGATAGTCAAACAGATAAAGATATGATCCTTGAAATTTATTATGCTCTCCTTAAGGAAGAATTAGAGCCTTATTCAGATGATACTTATGATGGAGATCTGGTTAGCAATATCCCTTCTCCTGGAAAAGCTGTTCTTGAAAAAAATGATACTGTAAAAGGGATCCTTTATTACAGGCTTTCAAACGGAGCTTCTCTCATTATCAAGAAGACAAATTTTAAAAATGATCAGGTATTATTTTCTGCATTTAGTCATGGAGGAAATTCTCTTTCAACAGATGATGAGTGGGTCTCTGCAAATTTTACAACTGCAATTGTTTCAAGAGGCAAGATCGGTAATTTTACAAGATTGCAACTTGATAAATATCTTCAGGGAAAAGTTGTAAATGTATCTCCCCATATTTCTGAAACATCAGAAGGATTTTCAGGCAGCTCTTCAATAGAAAATATTGAAACACTTTTCCAGCTTGTCTATCTCTATTTTACTCAAGTGGAAAAAGATAAAAATTCTTTTGATTCATATATATCAAGGCTCAATATCCAAATGAAAAACCGGGAGCTTTCTCCTGATGTAATGTTTGCCCGCAAGCTTTTTACAGTTCTTTCAAATGGACATTTAAGAGGGCTTCACTTTGATACTTCTTCTATTCCAAAAATAAATATCGATACAGCATATAGCTTTTTCAAAAAAAGATTTTCAAACCCGGGTGATTTTACATTTATATTCACAGGATCTGCAGGCGCAGAGATCATTGTTCCTCTTGCGGAAAAATATCTTGCCTATACTCCCAATAAAAATACTTTAGATCCTTCAAGGGAGAATATGTGGAAAGATAGCGGATTAAGATATCCTGATGGAAATATCAAAGAGACAATTTATATG
>WRCW01000202.1 GCA_009783755.1 Spirochaetaceae bacterium | reverse complement strand
CTTTTACCAGAGAGAGGCCTACTCCTCTGCCTGCAACTAAAGTAGTATCTTCGGATGTAGAAAATTCCGGCTTAAAAATCGTTGATAGAAGGACCTTCCTGCTTGTATCCGTGGATTCGGGGTGCAGCCTAAGATATTTTGCTTTGATTTTTTCCCAGTTAAGTCCGTGACCATCATCCGAAAAGATAACCTCAATCTTCTCACCTGTGGTTTTTATATTGAGCGTCAAAGTGCCAACTGGTTTTTTATTTTTTTGGATTCTTTCATCCACTGTCTCAATGCCATGGTAGATGGAATTTCTTACGCACTGGAATAAAATATCCTTAATGGGCTTGCGCAGTTTGGACTCAAGGATATCTAAATCTATTTGTCCTATTTTTAACTCCACTTTCTTTTGTGTTTCAGCAGAAGTTTTTTCAACAGCCTTATTTAAAGAGTGAATAAGGACAGAATCTAACCTGTTGGAAGTTTTAAAAGCTTCGATCCTTTTGATCATTTTTATATAGGAATCTTTTTCCTGCATTATGGCTTCAAGTTTTAGAACCAAATTTAAGATATTATCAACAGTTATATCCTTCTGGTCAGACAGCTTCTTAATGTCATCCTCAAGCGTATGGAGCTTGTTTCCAAAAGTTTCCAGACCCAGTATAAGAGCATTGGATTTCATTGCATGAACATTCTGGAAGAATTTTGTGACTACCTGTTTCTCTGTGAGAGATTTGTCTTTTAAAATTGAGTTGATATAATTGAAATTGGATTCTGTATCTTCAACAAAATCCTGAAATACTACTGGGTCGATCTGGATGACATCAAATAAATTCTTCATCTCCAGTTCCCTGGATTCTTTCTGGGTAATGAGCACTGTTTCAAACTCTTTTTCCCTGGTAATATCCTGGATTATTCCTATTACCATTGGTTCGAAATCTTTTTGCTCAATAAGATGGAACCTTGTACTAAGGATTTTTGTCCGGTCATCTGCATTATACTCAAACTCTGATATGGGGTTTGCTGCTTCAAGGATTTTTGTTTTTTTGGATTTTGAGAATACCATAGAAAAATAATTTTTCATTATTTGAAGCTGCTTTGCATCCAGTAAAGAGGCAAGGATATCCAGAAAATTTTTCCCTGTTAATTCAGAATCATAATAGGAAAGGATGGTGATCATTTGCTGGGAAAATTGAGGAAGAATTTTAAGATCCTTATCCATGAGGAATATGCCATGCTGTATGTTATCCTTCATGGTTTGTATAATGTCTTTTTCCCTGGCGAGCTCTGCGTTAAGTGCAGCTTCTTTTCTGTCCTTTAGTATGCTTATGCGTTCATAAATAACAGTCAGAGCCACGATTAGAATATAAGCCCCAATATATCTCATCTTAATATCATTGTCCGGAGCAAGTGAGGAAATCGGGGTGTACATCAATAAAACAATTGCGACAAGAACTATGACAGATTCAATAATTCCAATTGTCATACGGCAAAGGAAAATAACTATCATTGGAAAAGCAAAAAGCCAGATGGATGCCCAAAGACTAAGGTCTCCCGAAGAAAGAAGATAGACACAATAAGCTCCGAAGACAGTGACAGGGAATAATGGCACTAGCCTTAGTGGAATTTTTGAACGTATCAGAAAAAGGGAAATCAAACAGAGAAAAGCTATTGTAAAGTCAATGATGGCTCTTCCTATTTGATCAGGCAACATGGTAAAACCGAGTATGATCAGTGGAATCATTGCAACCATGAAGATCGAGTTCATGGTCATATACCTTACCTGTTCACTTATACTGGTGAGACCCAGATAGCGCTTTCCAAGAAGAATGGAACTTAGAATATACCAAGATTTGTTTTTTTTCACTTTGTTGTATCCACAGCTATGGAGAGACAAATCTCCTGATCTTCAAAAATCGAAAAAGGTATACAGATGATCCTGGTTTTTTCCGAAGGCCAAACTATAGAGTGGGCTATCCCCTTGATAATGGTGGGAAGGGATATTTTTATCCGTAGGTCATCTTCAAAATCTTTTTTGACATTTCCGGTTATGATATTGATAATTTCTCCTACTGCATCAGTAACATATTCATCAATATATTGATGATCCTTATTTGTTAATATTTTTGTAACTCTGAGCGCAGTAATCACTTTCATAGATATAGCTACAGCTCCTGACGCCTCACCTGAAAGCCCTATAATACCGGAAATATCCCAGTTTGATTCATATTCGTTCTTTGACACAAAAAATACTCTGCCGACTTTGACTTCTGTACGGCAAAAATCACGAAAAACTGTTTCGCATACCTTGATAAATGGTTGGATGTATTGCTGCACTTTTTTCTCCTAGAACTCGATTTCTGAAACTTTTTCCATGAAAACCTTTTGATTAATAGGTTTAACTATATAATCAGTAGCACCATATGTAAGGGCTTCAACTACGTTGTATTTTGCAGCTTCGGAAGTTACCATAATAACGGGAAGATCCTCGTAGGCAGGCATGGCTCTGATTTTTTTTAAAAATTGTATACCATCCATTTCCGGCATATTCCAATCTAAAAAAACAATGGATATTTTATTAGTTTCCAGCAAATGCAGGGCTTTTGCCCCATTTTCAGCTTCCAGGAATTCACAAGGAATTTTTAGGTCTACAAATGTACTTTTGACTATATTTCTCATTATACAACTGTCGTCGACAACCAATACTTTTTTCATTATTACCTTATCTTTATCTTATAGATACCTTAATTCTTTCGTAATTAGTCGAATCTGTCAAGAAGATATATTTTATCATTAGAATTAACATTATAGTAAACTTTTTTGATATTGTTTAATAAAAAACCATAAGGTATTGACTAGAATTAAAGTAATTATTAACATGAAAAATAGTTATGAATCTCTATCACTTAAAGACTTTTTATTATACTGCAAAATGCAAAAGCCTCACAAAAGCAGCTGATATTTTATGTATTACACAGCCTGCTGTAACAAAACAGATCAAGCAGCTTCAAAGTTACTATGATCTTAAATTTCTTGATATTATAGGTAAAAAAGTTATTCTTACTGATGCAGGAGAGCACCTCTACACTATTGCAGATAAAATTTTTGATATGGAAAGCCAGGCAGAGGAAAGTATCAAAGATTTTCAGCATTTTAGCAAAGGCAAAATATCGATTTTATCGTGTGAGAGTTTTGGCGCTTACTATCTCCCTTATATCATTAAATACTATAATAAGTATAATCACGATATAAATATCTCCATGATCATTGGACATAATGAAAGCATTATTGAAAATACAGCAGAGCTCAATAATGATATAGGATTTATATCAAAACCTAT
>WRCW01000201.1 GCA_009783755.1 Spirochaetaceae bacterium | reverse complement strand
AGATATATTAAAACAACTGTCTACAACAGGGGGGGGAACTAATGGATAGGGTTAAAGAAATCGAGGAAGAAATAAATCTTCTTGAAAAAGGGCTTTCAGAAGTAAAGGGGAAGGAAACAGAAGTTTATACAAGAATTGTAGGTTATTACAGAGCAGTAAAAAACTGGAATAAAGGAAAAAGGGAAGAATATAATCACAGAATATGTTTTTCAGGTCTGCATACAGATAAAGCTGCCCAGATCAATGATAAAGAAATTGTTGTTGATCATTTTGAGCAGAAAAATAGGGATGAAATGTCATCATATTCCTATTTTTACAGAAAAACATGCCCTAATTGTCCTGCTGTAAAAAAACATCTTGATAAACTTGAAATCCATGGGGAGTCTATTGATGTTGATACTCCCGAAGGGATAATTCTTGCAAAAGAGAAAGAGATACTTTCTGTACCAACTGTGGTTTTTTCCAATAACTATGGAAAAGAAGTTTACAGAGCAAGAAATGTAAATGATTTAAAAGAGTTAGTACCCTATTCTGTAGTTTGTGCTGTTTAACTTGTATTCCAAACAGCCTCTTACATTGCGTAAGAGGCTGTATATTTTTATTCAGGAAATAAGATGACAGCGCTCCACTTCTTCCTTGGTTTAAACTGGGCAAGTCTAATCTTTGGGAATTAGCGATTGAGAATCGGGGTTATAATTCATTAAACAATGAAAATCACTAAAGCAGCTTTACTTAAAACAACACTAATAGATTATCCTGAAAAAATTGCAAGCACTATTTTTTTGCCAGGTTGTAATTTACGTTGCCCTTTCTGCCATAATAAAGATCTTGTTTTTGAACATGAAAAAAATCTTCTTCCAATCGAAGAAATAATTAAATATATAAATAAAAGAAAAAATATCCTTCAGGGAGTGTGTATAAGCGGCGGAGAACCTCTTATTTATAAAGATCTCCCGGATCTGGTAAAAGAGATAAGATCAGCTGGTGTTAAAAATATCAAAATAGATACAAATGGAATTCTTACTGAAAGATTGTTTGATGCTGATCCTGATTACATTGCAATGGATATAAAAACAGTTCCAGGAAAATATAATATGCTTTCCGGTAACCTTCATGATCCTGATATAGCAGAAAAAATAAATAGCTCTATAGTGAAAATTATGAGAAGCAAAATTATGTATGAATTCAGAACAACACTTGTACCTGGAATTATAGAATATAAAGATATGGAAGAAATTGCCTGTATAGTAAAAGGGTGCATGAAATATACTTTAAATAAGTTCTCAAGAAAAAATACACTTGATAAAAATTATTCTAAAATAACCCCATATTCAGAAAAAGAGTATAAAACTTTTCTTGAAATACTTAAGCAGTATAAGATCCCAACTTTTTTTAGAGGCCTTTGAGATTAGCAAGCAGCTTTAACATATAAAGCTTGATATAGTGCTTAAAAGCATCTTTATTTTTAATATCGAGATTGGACATTTGCCTTAAAAGATCATCAGCCAACACAGATACCTTTTTCTCATCTAGGTTCTTATAACGTATGATAAGCCGTTTTCTGCTTCGTAAAAAATCTTTTATTAAAGAATTAATATCTACTATGAGATTTTTTCTTGCAGTTTTATCGACCATGTGATTCCATTTTTCAGTAAGTTCATCGAGTGTTTCAGTCTCATCTTTTCCAGGTGAAAGATATTTTTCTCTTAGGTTGCTTATAGAACTTAGTAAGTCTTTTGACTGCCCGGCACTATCAGAACCAGCTTTCTTTGAACTTCCATCATCCTTAGATGTAGATCCAAACTCCTGAAAAACATCTTCGCCATCAGCACTGCTCTTTTGATTATCTGAATCCCCTTCAGCTGCTTCTTTCTTTTTACTGATAAGCAGTGAAATAAAAATACCTATTAGTCTGCCAATAAATGGGATGCTGTAATGCAAAGGAAGAGTTGCCCTTATCTCTTTTAAAAGATCTTCCCTGTCTATATGAAGCAGTTTATCGATAGATTTAAATTTTCCCGGCTCTGAAAAACAAGAATCAACAGACATTTTTATATTTTTATTTGAACTGGAAAGTCTATTTGCAAGATATATAAGATCAGGGTTTAAAAGAGCGCTAAGAAGTTTATAATCATTCCTGATATATGAGTTAAGCGATTCAACAAAAATCTTATCGCTTTGCATCTCTTTATTTGTTTTATATTTCCTTAAAAGCTGTCCCCACTCTTTAAAATATTGCTCTCTTATCTCTTTGCTATCATCTATAAGAGTCTTAAGAAATACTTGCGATACCATATCACGATCAATATAGTATTCTTTTTTTGCATCTGCAGATACTCTTACCAGAGAAGGGAGATCTTCATTTTCTTTTCGTGTTGTTGCTCTATTAATAAATTCTGTTATAAATTCATTTGAATATTTTTTAGTATAAAGAGTTCCTTTATTATCTTTAATTTCAAATATCTCTGCAGTACTAAATATATACGGAGGTTTTTTAACTTTTGATGATAGATCTTTCATATCAGATATTTTTTGAGCATCTTTTTGAACAACAGCTCTTCCATAGGTTATAAAAGCTCTTAAAAGCGCCATTGACTGATAAATAGCTATATCCGGAGCTGTTTTTTCACTTTTATCAGCTAAATCTTTTAAAACTTTATTACATAAATATGAAAAAAACTTAAAGGAAAAATCTTCAGGTTTTCTTATATGCTCTTTGAAACCAGGAGGTCCGCTTAGCATTGACTCCATCATACTTTTTACAGCATTCTCATTATTTTCAAATGCTTTCTTAAGATAACGGCTAAGATATGCATAGTTATTCTGGTTTTGTATATAAAGATGGATTTTTTTCAAAACAAGATCAAAAAGCACTGTATTTACAATTTCAGGAGGAACTACAATATTTGGAACAACATCACCAAATGTAATTGCCAATATTTTTCCTTTATCATTATTATCAAATTCCGGTGCTTCCATAAAATTTTGCTGTGCACTATAAGAAACAAGCCAGTCTTCATGAATAGTAAAATTCAAAGCTCTTAAATCAGGGAAAGGATACTCAGGTTTGTCTTCAATTATTTTATAATGCTTCATTACAAGCTGTCTGTAATATTTATGGACTTGAAATGAATGGATAGTTGAACCTTCATAATTTATAGTGCAAACTTCCTCAGTTTCCATCCGTTTTAAGATAGGAAATGTTAAATTTCTAAATTCTTCAACATTTTTTGCTTCGAGCTGATCTTTATTTGATTCAAAGTAAGAAGCAAGCTGATCTTTAAAAAATGTGCAATTTATTACAGGATTATCACGTTTTACTACAATT
>WRCW01000200.1 GCA_009783755.1 Spirochaetaceae bacterium | reverse complement strand
TTTTCTTAAGAAGTACTGGTTTATAGTGTAAATAATATCCAGATGTCTGGGCAGAAGTTTTTCAAACATTTCAACAGGCCACCGTTCCAGAGCTTCGGGCATCAAGGTGTGATTTGTGTATCCGAAAGTTTTGGTTGAGATATTCCATGCAACATCCCATGGTAACCTCTCATCATCAATGAGCCTTCTCATAAGTTCTGCTATTGCAAGTGCAGGGTGAGTGTCATTAAGTTGAATTGCAGCTTTATCCGGAAGGTTTGTATAGGGGAGTCCAAGAGTTCTGAATCTTCTTAATATATCCTGTATTGAACATGAAACAAAAAAGTATTCCTGTTTAAATCGCAGCTCTTTTCCACTATAAAAACTGTCATTGGGATATAGAACTTTTGTAAGAGATCCTGCTTTAGCCTGTTTATCTACTGAGTAATAATAGTCTCCCTGATTGAATTTTGAATAATCAAATTCTTCAAGACTTTTTGCTCTCCATAGCCTTAAAATATTTATGGTTTTTCCGCCATATCCTACTATAGGCATATCATAGGGAATCCCCAGGACATCTTCTGTATTTATCCAGTTTGCAAACCCATTATCATTTTTTTCAAGATTGCCGCCGAACTGAACAACACAGGGGATATCAACTCTTTTCATTTCCCATGGATTACCATACCGAAGCCAGTTGTCTGGTTTTTCAACCTGATAGCCTCCAACAATGTCCTGCTTGAATATGCCAAACTCATATCTTAATCCATAGCCTATTGCCGGGTAGTTCATTGTTGCAAGCGAATCTAAAAAACATGCAGCAAGCCTTCCAAGACCACCGTTACCTAACCCTTCATCATGCTCAAGTTCCTGGATCTCTTTCCAGGGTATACCAAGTTCATCCATTGCTTTTACAAGCTCTTTATCAAAACCCAGATTTATTACATTATTGGTGCTTACGCGTCCCATAAGATACTCAATAGAAAAATAGTAAAGTTTTTTTCCAGTATCTGTTTTTTGTGCCTTTTTTGTATTGATCCACTTTTCTATTAATCTGTCCCTGATAGTATAAATCAGCGCATAATAATAATCATATTTACCTGCAGCTTCAGGATCACGCGCGAGACTATACCTAAGGTGTTCTTCCAGCCCTGCTTTAATATTTTCAGGCTCTATACCTGTTCTTGATGGAAAGACATTTTTATCATTAGACATCACCAACCCTCTCTCTTTTCTCTATATAGGAGTAACCCAAATACCATTGCCAACAGTCTAAGAATTACTTTTAATTTTCTTTATCTTTTCCCATGCTCTTATTATCTCTGCACTGCTCCATGCCTGCGCATAAGTTCCTTTTCCTTCATAGGGATCTTTTCCATCAAATATTTCTGATACAAATCCCATTCCCTTATTAACTATATGCTTTTTAAGGAAAGCCAAAAGAAATTTTTCCAGCCCTGCTGCTTTTACCTCTTTTTTATCTGAACAGAAAAGGGCTGCATCAATATATATTCCCAAAAGCCATGGCCATACTGTTCCCTGATGATAGCTGCCATCTCTTCGCGGACCATCCCCCTGGTAGAAACTGCAGAAACGGGAATCATCTACTGCAAGGGTCCTTAACCCGCAAGGGGTCACTAGTTCCCTTTCTATAACTTTTATCATCTTCTTCCCTGTTTTTGTATCAACAAGAGGGTAGGGCAATGCAGCAGCAAAAAGCATATTTGGCCTTAAGGATTTATCCTGCCACGAACCCTTGATAACATCTGCAAGAAAACCACCATTCTGAATATAATAGCATTTTTTAAAGTTTTTTTCTATGAGTGCTGCAGCATCGAGAACTTTTTTATCAACATCCATATTGGAGGCAGCTCGCAGTTCAAGATAAAATTTAAGGGCATTGTAAAACAGAGCAGTGATCTCTACAGGGCTTCCTCCCCGCGGGGTCACGGGTTTTTCATAAACTGTAGCATCCATCCAAGTAAGCTGCGTGTTGTCATCTCCTGCTTCAGGAAACCCATATTTGTTTATTTTAAGTCCGGGAACTTTTCCATCAAGATATGCTTTTACAATTTTTTCTATTGCAGGAAAAATCTCTTTTTTTATCTCTTTTTGTTTTTCGCTGGTTTGCCATAAAAGCTGAGCTGCCCACACATATAAAAGTCCTGCATCGATCGAGTTGTAGGATTCAAAGCCCTGCGATCCTCCAAGTGTATTTGGCAAAAGTCCATCTTTTATATATGAAGCGTATGCTTTAAGTATTTCGAGAGCTTCTTCATATTTTCCGCAGCAGGCAGTAATCCCGTTAAGTGAAATCATAGTATCTCTGCCCCACTCCCCAAACCATGGGTATCCTGCGACAATAGAAAGTTTGTTATCTCTATTTTTAACTAAAAAATGTTTTGCTTCCTGTTTTAATATTTGTATTGCTTCCGGATCATTTGCAAAACTTTTTGAAAGAGCATCTCTTTTTGTTTTTTCTTTTAAATAAATATCATTGCATGCACTTGAGCAATCATCGGCAGTTAGTCCTGCACCAAGAATAACATTCTCTCCGCTTTTTAAATCAAAAGAAAAACTGCCAGGCACATAGCAATCTTCTGCAAATGAAAAACCTCTCTCCATTTCCCGTACATATTCTCTATTTTTGATCCATATCCCTTTTTTATTAAACTGTGTTTTTTGACTTGCCATAAAATAGAGCTTAGGCATGTTTTCATAAAATTTCATGCCAAAGAGATTGCCGCTATTATTATCTATTGAGAAAGAGAGGCTGTTATTCTCAAAAGTAAGTGTATGAGAATTTCTATATGAAATAACAGGAGAAAGTTCTACTTTAAGTGAATTATTTTTTTTGCTTTTATTCTTAACTGAAAAATATACTCTGCTCTCTTCTGTCATAAATATTTCTATTGAGATCAAAGTATCTTTTACTTTAAAGTTCCATTCCGGAAAAATATTTTTCTCAAACTTTTCAAGGTACTGGAATCCGCATGGATAAAATGCTCCGGGGAACTGATTAGCATCCAGACGAACAGAAGTTCCATCTTTGTCTGTGATCAATATTTCATATCCTGATAAAAGAACATATCTCCCTTCTTTATTTTCTATTGGGACAACAAGAAGCCCATGATATTTTCTGGTGCAGCATAATGGAACTGCCATGCTGCAATATCCCCCTTTACCATCTGTTTCAAGCCATTCTTTATCCAGCCATGGAGCGCTATAATCTGTAGTATCTATTTTTTTTATTAATTTCATTTTTTCCTCCTTCTTAAAACCCACCTGATCAAAAACCAATATGCTTAAAAACCAGCGCAGTCCTTGCAGGTATATATGGAGTAATAATATTTCTATTCCCGCG
>WRCW01000199.1 GCA_009783755.1 Spirochaetaceae bacterium | reverse complement strand
TTTTAGTGTAGAAGTCAATATATTTCATTTATTACTAAACATATATTAAGTATAAATAAATAAAAATAATTAAATAATGTAAAATAAGTGTTGACAAATAAACATAATTCGTTTATATTATAAATATATAAGAGGCAATAAATGAACGAAATAGTAAGAGCTTATGAAAAATCAGGACTTAAATCAGTTGGTATTTCTTTGGAAGCTTATGCAGAGGGCAAGGCTTTTTTAGCAAAAGTAAACAAAGAGGAAAAGAAAAATCGTGCGTTTGGTAATGATGATAATTATGTCCCACGATATGACTATAGGGAAAAGTTGAAAATGGGCTGGGGAAATAGGGGGTAAACATGAAAAGCAAGGTTATGAGTTTAGGAAATAAGTTGTCAGCAAATATGCCTAGAAGCGAGGCATTTATTAAAGCATGGCAGATTGTTAAAGCAGGGGAATTGAAGCTTACAGTAAAAGGCGTAACTTTCGGGATCAGACAAACTGCTTTAAAAAAACTTACACAATATCCATGTAATAAAGTTGTTACGGTTTTAGTTTCAGAGCCTTTTAATGCCTATGACAAAAACGCTATAGCTGTAAAAGTCGGTGTTCAATATGGTAAAGGGCTTTTCACTATAGGTTATATTGCAAAAGAAATGACTGGACTTGTAAGGGCTTTAAAGCCTAAAGCAATAAAAACAGAAGTATTATCAGGCGATATTTACGGCGCAAGGCTAAGTCTTGCAGCATAAAGGGGGTTATGTGGACATAGAGAATATTTATAAGTGTATAGGGGTTGTTTTGATTCCTCTTGTATTAAAGGAATTAAGCTCTATTGGTTTACCTGTAAGAGTTTTCAACTACTTGCATAGCAAGAATATTAGCACTGTTAAAGATTTAGATAAAATTACTATTAGCGATTTAAAGAAAAGAAGGGGGATCGGGGCAAAAACAATAACTAAAACCATAGCAATTTTCAAAAAGCATGGCATAACACTTTCAGAAGGGGGAAAGAATGAGTAATAAATTAATCGATGTTATCAAAGAGAGGAAGTCGGCAATCAAAACAGAGCATACAATACGGAAAAAATGGAGTAGGGATAATTCTTATGAAGTAACTGAATATTGTTTCTGTGTGAGTTGCAGACACTACAAGATTGATATTAACTATCCGTTTCATGGTGATTGCTCGCTCATAGAAAAAGAAGGCGGTTATCCAGGCGTTGTTTCCGAAGCTATTTGCAACAGGTATTTGTCGCCAACAGGCAAAGACATAAATGGCAAGCAGGTTGATCCTGCTATTCTTGTAAAAAATTTTAAGGTTGTAAAAATGGGTAAAGTAATATATCTGCCTAGAGAGGGACAAACAATATGACAACAGAAACAAAGTTGAATTTGTGCTTTTTGGATAAAGAACAGCAAAACGAAATTTATAACAAGCGAGTGTATTCTCGGCAGGAAGTCAATGAACTTTTAGGGCTTGCCTTCGCTATCGAAAAGCTCGTTGACGTAACAGGGCATTATTTAGCGTATAAGCCAGACAATGAAAATGGAGAAGGACTCAGTTCCATTTTTGAAATTATCGGAATACTTGCAAGCCCAATAAGATCATATTTAGATGGTGGTATATGCGATCCAGAAAAAAAAGAATAGCTGCTGGACAGATTCCTGGATCAGTTAAGGAGAAAAAAATGCAAGACAAAGAAAAATACATTTCCCTGTTTGGTATGAAAAAGACTGCTTTATATGATTTATTCAGGGAGTTTGATTCAATTATGGAAAGATCGGGAAAAATAAAATTTTCAGCTTTATTAAAGCGCAAGAGAAAAACTACTAAAAAAAGGGGAAAAGCATGAATGAAATTTATAAACAAGAACAAGAAGCAGAACTTTTGAGATTGTTTCGTATCGTAAAAGATATTGGAATAAGGGAATCTATGATTTCGCATATACGAAGTTTTGCAAAACTAGAAGAACTTATAGCACAGCCCATTGATGTTGATTTAGGAATAGTGAAAAAGATATTTGCTAAAATTTATGGTTGGTTTATAAAGAAAAAAATCATTTCAGATAGAATGAAAATCTCGTATGAAGAATATAAACTTTATAGAGCAAGGAACAAATATTTGAGGCTTCTACAAGTATTTAATGATAAATAATAAAAACAAGCCCTGCTTGTGGGAATGTGCAGTTTTTTAATACTTCTTTTTGGCTGTTATTCCCACAGGTAGGGCGTTTATATAGTGAAAATGGTCTACCGTGGCTACTATGTCTACTGAAAATTAAACTAATGGACATATCCAGCATTTTGCTAATTTAAAGCGCAAAAAATAGGTAAAAGCATATAAAATCATAGTTTTTGTAGAACAGTTGTAGAACAATGATTTTTAAGAATCGATAATTAGCTAATAAATCATTACATTATATATAGTTATATTAAATTATAATTTTTCTGGGAGATACTAGAGCTTTATCTTCCAGTGTCCCTGCAATACCTGAGCTTTCTGCACTATAAATCTCTTCATCTATATATACATTTTTATAATCAAGTGTTATTGAAAGTTCTTTTCCATCAATATTGTCAAGAACCATTCTCTCTTTTTTCTTACTTCCAGCTCCATTTGATTCTATAGCAAAAGGCACTCCTTTCTTTTCTATATAACTCTTTCCATTTTCCTTTTTAATTTCATAGTATTCTCCATCATCCCACTTATAGGAGAGCAGCTTCTCTCTTTCTTCTTTTGTGCATTTTCCTGTTGCCTGGCTAACTGTATCCTGTATCTGTTTCCATTCTTTGACTCCAGCAGCGCTTGACTGATAGGATTCCATATTTCTCTTATTCAATAGATATTCATTGCTATTAACATCATAGATATAATATATTAATAAAGCATCATAAGAAGTTTTCCTTTCATTAATATCAGATATTGCTTTTACAACTCTTTCTATACTTTTAAACTCTTCACCGCCAATACGGCCGAATGTAAGTAAACCTTCATCTTTTAAATATCCAATTATATAGTCGTAATTTGCTCCTGCCGCACTTTCCCAATTATTTTTCAGAGTATATTTATATTTTCTCCATCCATCTTCCTCGTATAAGAATGTCTCGTCATAAATTGTTTTTAATCTAGTATCAAGTAGTATAGTTTCTCTTATTATCTGTTCCAAAGGTTTATATACTATATTTTTTTCAATATCTGAATATGGTTTTATCTCTTTATACCTTATTTTGATATTCCAGATTAACTCATCTCCTATTGTATCTTTGCCTGCATTGCTTAAAAAATAGAGATATTCACCTTCTGCGACTGTTTGCTCTTTTCCCAAAGATATTTTATTGTTTTCACTTCTAT
>WRCW01000198.1 GCA_009783755.1 Spirochaetaceae bacterium | reverse complement strand
TTTAAGGTTATAAATCACTTGAACTTATGCTTGATGGAATATCTACCAAATTTTCTGATATAATAAGAACAATTTCTGGCAAAGCATCAATCTCTGAAAAAAATGTTACAGAAGCTGTTGAAGAAATCAAAACAGCGCTGCTTGATGCGGATGTAAACTTAAGGGTTGTAAGGCGCTTTGTCAATTCTACTCTTGAAGAAGCAGTTGGCGAAAAAGTTCTGAGATCTGTTGATCCTGGACAGCAATTTGTAAAAATTGTTTATGATAAAATGGTCAACTTTCTTGGTGACCAAAAACAAGACCTTGCGCTTAAAGGGCCAGATGCTGTTTCTGTAATACTTATGCTTGGGCTTCAGGGTTCAGGTAAAACAACTACTGCTGCGAAACTAGCAAGCCGCCTTAAAAAAGAGGGGAGAAAAGTTCTTTTGGTTGCCGCAGACCTGGTAAGACCTGCTGCTGTTGAACAGCTTTCTGTTCTTGGAACGCAGATCAGTGTTGAGGTCTATAAAGAACAGGCTTCCTCAGAAAAAGTTGTAAAAAATGCCCTTGCTTATGCAAAGAAAAATATTTTTAATACTGTAATCGTAGATACATCAGGACGACTTCATATCGACAGCGATATGATGAAAGAGCTTGAAAATATCAGGAATATTGCCCAACCAGATGAATCGCTTCTTGTTGCAGATGCGATGTCAGGTCAGCACAGTGCAGATATTGCAAAAGAATTCAATGAAAAAATTGGAATAAGCGGAGTAATTTTAAGCAAATTTGATTCAGATACAAGAGGAGGCGCTGCTCTTTCTCTTAAAACAGTAACAGGAAAACCAGTAAAATTTATTGGTATTGGCGAAAAAATAGATGATCTTGATATTTTCTATCCTGAAAGAATTGCATCAAGAATACTTGGGATGGGAGATGTTGTTTCTCTTGTTGAAAAAGCGCAAGCAACAATCGATGCTGCAGAAGCTGAAAAACTCCAGGAAAAAATAGAAAGTGCTACTTTTACCCTTGAAGATTATCTGCAGGAGTTTGCCAGGATAAGAAAAATGGGAAGTATTCAGTCCCTTTTAGAGATGGTTCCTGGCCTAAAAGGTAATATTGATGAGAGTAAAATAGATGAAAAAGAGCTAAAAAGAGAAGAAGCTATGATTCTTTCCATGACAAAAATGGAGAGAAAAAACTATAGGATCATTGGCCCATCAAGAAGAAAAAGGGTTGCAAATGGCAGTGGAACTTCTGTTTCAGATGTGAACCGGTTCTTGAAAAAGTTTGAAAAAACCAAGCTAATGATGAAAAAAGTTACTAAAAATAAAAAATACCAAGCTGATTTATTGTCTCAACTTGGTAATTAGTGTAATACTAGAAGAGAATACTACAAGGAGGAAAAGTTCGAGTGAGTGTAAAAATCAGACTGAAACGCTTTGGCACAAAAAAAAGGCCATATTATAGAGTTGTGGTAATGGATTCAAAAACACCCAGAGATGGCAGAACAATCGAAGAAGTAGGTCTTTATCATCCTATTGAAGCTGAAGACCGTCAGGTAAAACTGGATCCTGATAAAATCAGATACTGGCTTGATAAAGGTGCTCAACCTAGCGATACAGTAAAAAAACTTTTAAATAAAAATAATATTTTTCTTAATTAGAATCTGTCCGAAATTATAGATTTATTGCTGATAGGCAGAGTTAAAACCCGCATTTTTATTGCATTCAGGCGAGAAAATGCAACTTCCGGGTGCTTCAAAGCAATAGACTTTGCAAGAAGCCGGACACTAATTAAAACAAAACCAGGGAGAAAAAATGACATTGGAAAAAGATCTTGTTGAATATATTGCAAAATCTCTTGTAGATAATCCTGATGGAGTGAGCGTGAATTTGATTGAAGGTGAAAAATCAACAATTTTGGAGCTTAGAGTTGCTCAGGAAGATATTGGGAAGGTTATCGGAAAACATGGCAGAATAGCAAAAGCAATAAGAACTGTTTTAAGTGCTTCTGCTACTAAAACCGGAAAAAGGGTTGTTCTGGAAATATTAGATTGAAAAGGTGCAGAAAAATAATACTTTAGCTATCGGAAAAATTAGAACATCTTTTGGGGTAAAAGGATTTGTTAAAATAATCAGTTTTTCCGGTGAGAATGATCATTTTTACAAATTGGAAGAAGTTATTCTGAAAAATAACAGGATCCAGGAAAAAAAGAGAATAGAAGAAGTTTTTCTACGTGAAAATGATCTTATAATAAAATTTGAAGGTATCCACACTCCTGAGGAAGCTAAAAAATATACTAATTGGGAAATATGGGTGCCTCGGGAAAAAGTTTGTGCTCTTGGAGAAGGGGAGTACTACTTAGCAGATCTTTATGGAAGTACTCTAATAAGTACTCCTGAAAAAGGGTCAATAATATACGGAAAAGTAAAATCTGTTG
Source organism: Spirochaetaceae bacterium (assembly GCA_009783755.1). Classification (GTDB taxonomy): domain Bacteria; phylum Spirochaetota; class Spirochaetia; order CADAEX01; family CADAEX01; genus WQTU01. The sequence continues at coordinate 966 of WRCW01000198.1, read as the reverse complement.
TCTGCGACTGCGGGACAGTAGATCTTCTTGAAATTGAAGCAGGAGAAGATAAAACCAAGGTTTTTCTTGTCCCTTTTTTAAACAAATTTATTGGTAAAATTGATATTACAAATAAAACCATAGAGTTGCTGGAAGAGTGGATCATTCCATGAAAATCAATATTCTTACCCTTTTTCCTGAAATAATTTCTGTTTATTTTAACAATTCAATTATGTCAAAAGCTGTTGAAAAAGGGCTTGTTGACTTTAATATTGTAAATATCAGGGATTTTGCAAAAGATAAGCATAAAACCTGTGATGATTACCCTTATGGGGGTGGTGCGGGGATGATTTTAAAGCCTGATCCTCTTTTTGAGGCTCTGGATTCGGTTTCTGCATCAGCAATTAGGACAATATATCCTTCCCCTTCAGGCAAGGTTTTTAACCAGGCTTATGCAAAGGACCTTTCAAAAGAGAAAGAACTTATTTTTATCTGCGGAAGGTATGAAGGTATTGACCAGAGAGTCATAGACAGATATGTTAATGATGAAATATGTATAGGTGATTATATCCTCTCTTCAGGGGAAATTGCCGCGCTTGTGATCATTGATTCTGTTTACAGGCTGCTGGATGGGGTAATAAGCAGTTCTTCTCTTGAGGAAGAAAGTTTTGAAAAGGGAATACTTGAATATCCCCAATATACACGACCAGCGGATTTTAATGGTATAAAGGTACCTGATGTGCTGCTTTCAGGGCATGCCTTAAATATAAAAAATTGGCGACTTGAAAAAAGTCTTGAAAAAACAAAAAAATATAGGCCGGATCTTCTAAACCGTAATAATAACTGCGGATGTGAAATGGGTGACTATGTAGATAAATCAGGAGGAGATGAAAATGGACTTGGTTAAATCAATTGAAGCAAAACAAATGAAGGAGAATGCTGAAAACTTTCATATTGGCGATACAATAAAGGTATTTTTTAAAATTA
>WRCW01000197.1 GCA_009783755.1 Spirochaetaceae bacterium | reverse complement strand
CCTGTGGCAACTATAAAAGCTCCTGCTTTTTTTGCTGCGTATGGATAGATTTCAGGTATGGGATTTGCACAGGCAAAAACTATTGCCTTATCTGCCATGGACGCTACCCATTTTTCCTTGACTGTGTCCGGACCTGGTTCGGAAAGCGCTATGAGAACATCAGCTCCTTTTATTGCCTCTTCTATGGTTTTATATTTCTGAGGGTTTGTTGTCTCACATAGTTCCCATTTCCTGTAAAATCTTTTATCTGATTTTATATCTTCTCTATCTTTGTGGAGCGATCCCTTTGAGTCAAAAATAACCATTTTTTCAGGATCACCTCCGGACTGAATTATTATTCTTGCGATTGTAGCATTTGCAGCTCCTGCTCCAAGCATTACAATTCTTACATCTTTTATATTTTTATCAGTTATTTTAAGGGCATTTATAAGTCCTGCCAGAGTGACAGAGGCTGTCCCTTGAGCATCATCATGCCAAACAGGGATATCGCATTCTTCGCGTAAAGTATCAAGGACTTTATAACAGTTTGGTTGAGATATATCTTCCAGATTTATTGCCCCAAAAGATGGCTGTATCATTTTTACAAAATCAATTATTTTGTCTGGATCATGTTCCCCTTTTTTATTTCTGCTATCAATACATACTGCCGTAGCATCAATACCACCAAGATATTTCATTAAATAAGATTTTCCTTCCATAACACCAAGCCCGCCAGGAGGAGTACAGTTCCCATCCCCGAGAACTCTTGTGGAATCGCTTACAACAGCAACATAGTTACCGCGGTTGGAAAGTTCATAAGATAATAGATTGTCATCGCGTATAGCTGTTGAGACTGCAGATACTCCGGGAGTATACATGACATTAAACCAGTTAAAACCAAAAACACCTGCTTTAGGCAATGTCTGCATTTTCCCTCCATAATATTTATGAACTTCAGTAGAAAGGCGTTTAAAAAAAATTGTCTTGGCACTGGCACTTTTTTCAGGGTCAAAACATTGGGAAAATATCTCATTTATATTTTCTAGTGAAAGTTTAATTTGTTTGCTCATTATTTATATTGCTCCTAAGGCAGTTTTATTTATAAGTCATATTAAGGCATTTTTCAGGATAAATCGAGAGTAATAAATTGAAAATATTTTCTTTTAATTTTGCAACTCCATGTTATAATATTGAGTATAAAAAGAGGAGAGTTTCTTATTGCTTAATGAAAGTGGTAATAAAAAAATTATTCTCTGTTTTGGCTCATCTACAACATGGGGTTATGATCCTGTTTCCGGTGGAATAAGATTCCCCGAAGATGTACGCTGGCCTTCTGTTATGGCTCATGAACTTGGAAAAGATTTTCAGATAATTGAAGAAGGTTTTAGCGGAAGATCTGTTTTGGATCATATACCGTATAATCATCCTGCAAATGGATATCAATATCTTAATGAACTTCTTGAAAAGGTAGAGTTTGACTTTATCATAATTTGGCTTGGAATCAATGATCTTTTTGCAAACCGCGAGACTTCTGTAAAACATATTGCAGAAGGGATTGAAAAGATGATAAGCAGAATAAAATTTTTAAAAGCCAAAGCTCATATCATCATTGTTGCTCCTCCTCAAATAAATGAGGATTTTGAAGAAGCTTATCTTTATCAAAGTGAAATAGAAAAGTCAAAAAGATTTTCTCAGGAATATAAACGCACTGCTTCTGCAAATAGCTGTCTCTTTTTGGATGCAGGAAAAATTGTTTCTAATTGCAGTATTGATGGTGTTCATCTTGAGAAAGAGCAAAGTATAAAATTTGGCCGGTATATGGCAGATTTTATCAAGATGAGCATATAGGGGCGTGTATCACATTGATTCTTTTATAAGTATGTCTTCTGCCATAGATGAATATAATATGCGTAATGGCAAGTTTTTTTCTTCTATCTCTTCGATAATTTCCGGAAACATATATCCCCATGATGCAAGATAAAGATGCATCTCTTTTAGAAAATCATTTGCTGCAAAAGCGCGAAGCGTATCGCTATAATCTTCTACAAACACCGAATTTTTGGGAGATATTTTATTTTCTTTAAGAATGTTTTCAATTATTTCAATTTTATTTTCACCAGATTCAAGTCCATATATATTATCAGGATTGAAATCAATTCCGAAAAAATCAAGAAGTTTTTCAATAAATATTTTATGTTTGGTAGATACGATATATACTTCTTTATAATTACTTTTGCCAATGCTAATAAGATTTTTACTGAATGGATATAGCTTATGCCATGCAAGCCAGTTTTTAGGATTAACTCTTATCCAGTCTTCTCTTACTTTATTGAATAAATTATTAAGCACTTTTTTGTTTAGCGCAATAGATGTAAAAACCTGTTCCTTCATAAAGTGAAATTCTGTTTTCATAAAAGTTTCAGTATAGTTTTCAGTAATCAGTTTCATTAAAGCAATTGACTGATAACCTGTTTCTATTAATGGTCTTAGCTTTCTGAATTTTTCAAGATATTTTTTTGGAACATCTGTTTCTCGCCATTCTTCCCATACTACACTACCGGCAAGCCATGCGCATCTTCCTGTTTCGTTTGCACTGTCGCAAAGTACTCCATCGAAATCAAAAAAAAGGATTTTTTTTCTTTGCTTTTTCATAATTAAACTAACCTGGGTTCTCCTTGCTTTATATCACTATTTTAGATAACCTGGCTGCTAAAAAAATTATAACATTACCGAATAAAATTGCAATATTTGTCTTTAGTTTATCATAATATTCAGTTTTTATTTTAATAAAAAACTTTTAAAGTGAAAAATTATTATCAAATTTAAGATCAGTAAATCCTTCCGGAGGCAGGCCAAATCCACTATAGTTTAAATGCCTTAATGTTGAAATTCTGTAGCTATGAATCGCATCTTTTAGCCATCCATACTCATCTTGTGTAATATCTCCTAAAAGATATTTTATCATTATAAGCATTGTTTCATATCTGGTGGCAGTAAGATTATTTTTTAGAAAGTTTTCCTTTTCTTTCATATACTTTTCAAGTACCTGAAAATCTATAGGAGTGCTGATTTCATCAAATCCGATCCTTTGCCATAATCTTGAAATATATTTTGGATTATCATCAAGTATAGGTTGTCTTACAATGATCTGTTGTGTATATTGATTTTCTTTTTCAGGCGATATTCTTACATAGCTCATCTTATTTTTCATATCCACGCCAGCTTCTGCAAAGAGATTATAAAATTCATACCATGTATCAAGCCCTTTCACCCCTTTTACAGCAGGCTCTTCAAGAGTAATTAGCTCTTTAGGGCATTGAGGGGATCCATAAATCCATTCAGCATAATATGAGTTATTTTCCGAACCAAGTGGTCTGGTTATATGCGGATAACTGTAACATCCTGCTGAAATAAAAGCATCTTCAAGTTTTTT